>JBKJTX010000499.1:0-3383 GCA_046590315.1 Ramlibacter sp.
CATGCAACGAGAAATCCAGGAGCAGTTGGCCCGTCTGAACGCGACTCTGGAGGAAAAGGTGCAGCTGCGTACCGCGCAGTTGGAAGACGCCAACAAGGAGCTGGAAGCATTTTCTTATTCGGTAGCCCACGACTTGCGCGCGCCGCTGAGCAGTATCAATGGATTCAGCCACCTGCTCGGCGCGGAAATCGCCGTTACGACCGAAGCCTCCGCCCGCGCCAAGCACTACCTGGCGCGCATTCGGGCCGGGGCACTGCAGATGAGCCGCCTGATCGATGCGCTGCTTGCCCTGGCAGGCATGTCGCACGCCGCTGTGCATCGCAAGCAGGTGGACATGAGCGCACTCGCGGCGACCGTGCTGGACGCCCTGCGCGAGCGCGAGCCCGGCCGCACTGCGCTGCTGGAGGTGCAGCCCGGCCTGGTAGCGCGGGGCGACGCCCTCCTGTTGCACCAGGTGATGGAGAACCTGCTGGGGAACGCTTGGAAGTTCAGCGGCCGGGAGCCGCTGGTGCGCATTGCCTTCAGCCGCAGCGCCGACGTGGATGGCGAGCAGGTCTACACCGTGCGCGACAGCGGAGCCGGCTTCGACATGGCCTATTCGGCCAAGCTGTTCGGGCCATTCCAGCGGCTGCACACCCAGTCGGAGTTTCCCGGCACTGGCATCGGGCTGGCGACGGTTCAGCGGATCGTGCAGCGCCACGACGGCAAGGTGTGGGCCGAGTCCAGCCCGGGGCAGGGAGCGGCATTTCATTTCACGCTGGAAAAACCAACTTCCTGACTCCGGCCGTACCGCGGGGGAACACCCTCATGCCAGAATCGGTACATGTTCTTCACCATCCCCACGATCTTCACCTGGACGCGCATCGTCGCGATCCCGCTGATCATTGGGGTGTTCTACCTGGGCGTTGAGCCGGCGCTCCAGAACCTGATCGCCACGGCGATGTTCGTGGTCTTCGCGCTCACCGATTGGCTCGACGGCTTTCTCGCGCGCAAGCTGAACCAGATTTCCTCATTTGGCGCCTTCCTCGATCCGGTGGCCGACAAGTTCCTGGTCTGCGCCTCGTTGCTGGTGCTGGTGCACTTGCGCCGCGCGGACGTCTTCGTGGCCCTGATCATCATCGGCCGCGAGATCGCAATCTCGGCGCTGCGTGAATGGATGGCGCAAATTGGCGCGTCCAAGAGCGTTGCGGTGCACATGCTGGGCAAAGTCAAGACCACGGTGCAGATGATCGCCATTCCTTTCCTTTTGTACGACGGCATGTTCCTGCTGGTGATCGACACCCGCGTCTGGGGGACCTGGCTGATCTGGATCTCGGCGATCCTGACCGTGTGGTCGATGATCTATTACCTGCAAAAGGCGCTGCCCGAAATTCGGAAGCGGGTGAAGTAGCGCATGTCGTCCGATTTGCGCCAGGACCGGCTGGTCAAGGCGATGCCCGTCGTCTTCGTCCTGATCTGGAGCACCGGTTTTATCGTGGCGCGGTACGGCATGCCGTATGCGCCGCCGATGAAATTCCTGGCGGTGCGCTACCTCCTCTCCGGCATTTGCTTGGCGGTATGGGCTCTGCTTGCACGCGTCGCCATGCCTGCGGATCGCCTACAGGTGACGCATCTCGCCGTGACGGGTGTACTGATGCATGCAGGTTATCTCGGTGGTGTGTGGGCGGCCGTCAAGCTGGGAATGGGCGCCGGCCTGGCCGCGCTGCTGGTCGGACTGCAGCCGGTGCTGACCGCCATCTGGGTGTCTTCGTGCGGCGGCGCGGTGTCGCGTCGGCAATGGGGCGGCCTTGCGCTGGGTTTGGTCGGCTTGGCGCTGGTGGTGTGGCAAAAGCTCGGCGTTGGCGAAATTCACGGCCTCAACGTCGTTCTAGCATTGGGGGCACTGCTCAGCATCACTGCCGGGACGCTGTACCAGAAGCGCTTCGTCGCGCCATGCGACGTGCGAAGCGCCAGCCTGGTGCAAGTGTGCGCAGCGTTCATCGTGACAGCACCGCTCGCGCTGCTTGAGCCCGAGGGCATGAACTGGAATGGCCAACTGGCCGGCGCCATGGCCTGGTCGGTGCTCGCGCTGACGCTGGGCGGCAGTTCGCTGCTCTACCTGCTGATCCAGCGCGGCGCCGCCACGGCAGTCACCAGTCTGCTCTACCTGGTGCCGCCAACCACGGCGGTGATGGCCTGGCTGCTCTTTGGCGAGGCGATCACTGTCTTCACCATCGCAGGCATGGCGCTTGCCGCGCTGGGCGTCAGCATGGTGGTGCGCGTGTCGGCGCCGAGCACATGAGCTGGCGTGATGCCAGAATGAACCCATGTTGGCGTTGTTGGACAAATTCGAGGTGAGCCGGGAGGGCGTGCACCTTTGCGCTCGCCGCGCCGGCGAAGGTGCGCCTTTGTTGCTCTTGCACGGCCATCCACAGTCCATGGCGATGTGGCATCGCGTGGCGCCCGCGCTCGCCAAGCAGTTCTGCGTCGTCGCGATGGACTTGCGCGGCTACGGGGATTCGGCTCGCCCCGATCCAGGAGAAGGCAGTAGCGCCTACAGCAAGCGCGAGATGGCGCTCGATGCTGTTGCAGTAATGCGGTCTCAGGGGTTCGAGCGATTCGCCGTGCTGGCGCACGACCGCGGCGCACGCGTGGCGCATCGGCTGGCGGCCGACCATCCCGGAGCCGTGGAGCGAATGATGTTGTTGGATATCGCGCCGACGCTCGCCATGTACGAGCACACCTCGCATGCCTTTGCGCTCGCGTACTGGCACTGGTTCTTCCTGGTCCAGCCCCCGCCGCTGCCAGAAGCCCTGATCGAATCCGACCCGGTGCGCTATCTGCGCAGCATCATGAGCAAGCGCCACGCCGGTCTTGATGTGTTCGCGCCCGAGGCACTGGCCGAGTATGAGCGCTGCATAGGCATCCCCGGAACTGCGCAGGCCATGTGTGCCGACTACCGTGCCAGTGCCGGGCTCGACCTGGACCATGACCGTGCCGACGTCGCCGCCGGACGACGGCTGGCGCAGCCGCTGCACGTGCTGTGGGGCGAGCACGGTTCGGTCGGCCCCAACTTCGACGTGCTTGCCCTTTGGCGCGAGCGTGCGTCGAATGTGACGGGGCACGGCCTCGCCTGCGGCCACTACATTGCCGAAGAAGCGCCCGACGCGCTCCTTTTGGAAGCCATTCTATTTTTCAGGAGTCCGTGACATGAGCAAGAAGCGAATCGCAGTCATCGCCGGCGACGGAATCGGCAAGGAGGTCATGCCCGAGGGGTTGCGGGTGATGGAGGCCGCGGCGTCGAAGTTCGGGATAGACCTCGCGTTCGACCACTTCGATTTCGCGAGTTGGGACTATTGCGAGAAGCACGGCAAGATGCTGCCTGACGACTGGAAGGACCAGAT
>JBKJTX010000080.1:0-5099 GCA_046590315.1 Ramlibacter sp.
GGCGACAAGCCGGCGGTGATCCTGCGCAACCACGGCCTGCTGACCTGGGGACCGACGCTGCCGATGGCCTTTGTGCGCCTCTGGACCTTGCAGCGCGCTTGCGAGGTGCAAGTTGCACAGGCGGCACTCGGTCCGGCCATCCCCGTCCCCGAAGTGGTGGCGCGGCAATGCGTCGCCGACTCACTCCAGTGGGACACGAAGTTCGGCGCCGGCCAGGATGTGTTCGATGCTTTGGTGCGCCGCGTCGACCGCATCGACGCCACCTACAAAGATTGACACCATGAAGGTCTGTATCTACGGCGCCGGCGCGATCGGCGGCTGGCTGGGCGTGAAGCTCGCGCGCGCGGGTTGCGAAGTGAGCGTGGTGGCCCGGGGCGCGACACTGGCTGCTCTCGAACAGCGCGGGCTGCAGTTGCAGCAGGCCGAAGAAACGCTGTCAGCCCCGGTTCACGCCAGCGCCGACCCGGCGAAACTCGGCGTGCAGGACCTGGTGGTGGTCGCCGTCAAAGCACCGGCCATGGGCGAGGTGGCGAAAGGGATTGCGCCCTTGCTCGCGCCCGGGACCGTGGTGCTTACCGCCATGAACGGCGTACCCTGGTGGTTCTTCGAAGGCTTCGGCGGCCTTTACGCCGGCACCCACCTCGAGGCCGTCGATCCGCATGGTGGGATTGCCAAGGCCGTCCCCGCGAAGCACATCGTCGGCTGCGTCGTCCACGCGAGTTGCTCGCTCGATGCGCCGGGTTTAGCGCGCCACCATTTCGGCAACAAGCTGATCATCGGCGAGCCGTCGGGTGATCGCAGCGAGCGCGTGCGCGACCTGTCGGCGCTGCTGGAGCGCGCCGGCTTCGAGGTCGGTGTCGCGGATCAGATTCAGAAGGACACCTGGTACAAGCTCTGGGGCAACATGACGATGAATCCGATCAGTGCCATCACCGGCGCGACGACCGACCGTGTCCTCGACGACGACCTGGTGCGCGGCTTCATCGAAAGCGTGATGCTGGAAGCCAAGGAGATCGGCACGCGCATCGGCATTCCCATCACGCAGACCCCGGAGGATCGGCACGCCGTGACGCGCAAGCTGGGCGCTTTCAAGACTTCCATGTTGCAGGACGTGGAAGCGGGCAAAGCCGTGGAACTGGATGCGTTGGTCACTGTGGTGAACGAGCTGGGCAAGCTCACTCAGGTGCCCACGCCTTTCACCGATGCGTTGCTGGGGCTGGCGCGGGTGCACGCGAGGGTGCGCGGCCTTTATTGATAGGTTGACTTTGGCTCGATAATGGAGCCAAAATGGCGCCATTCCATCACTGGAGCCAAAATGACGACACTTTCCATCAAGGATGTGCCTGAGCAGTGGGCTGAAGCTCTCAGGCAGCGAGCGGCCCGCAATCATCGGTCACTGCAGGGTGAGCTTATGGCACTGATCGAGCAGGCCGCGAGCGGGCTCGCCGAGCCCTCGGTCCAGAATGCGGGCCGAGGCGGGCCGGACCGTTCGCCGAGTGTCGCGCGGCGTGGCCGCAAGACCATCGAGCAAATCTACGCCGAGCACCTGAAACGCTTCCCGGTACCGTTCGCGGAAGGCCCAATGTCGGTCGATATCGTTCGACAAGATCGCGATCGCCGGTGAAGGCGCCGGCACGCACCCTCTACATTGCGGAGCCGCCGGCCGCATACCAGGTCCGACCACCCATCGTCGTCGATTGCAGCGCAATTTGTGGGATTCTGTTCGATGAACCCTGGCGCGCCGAAGCCATGAGCCGAATCGCGGGAAGGACGCTGTTCGCGCCGTGGCTGCTGGATCACGAAGTTGCCAATGTCGCTTTGAAGAAGCATCGGCTCAACTGGTCGCGCGAATCCGTGGCGACCGCATTGGACGACTACGCGCAATATCCCATCGAGCTGCGCGAGACCGACGTCGCCGCACAGTGCGCACTGGCGGATCGATACAAGCTTTCGGCCTACGATGCCGCTTACCTCTGGCTTGCCGCCGAATTGAAGGCGCCTTTGGCCACCTTTGACGAGAAGCTCGCTAAAGCGGCGAGCGCCCATCTGGCAAGCCTGACGTGAATCAATGACGGCCCGATGACCATCCGCATCTCCGACCTGCACATCGCGCGTGAAGACGCGCTGCCCACGCCGCTGGCTCTACAGAAAGAGCTGCCCTGTGGCGACGCCCAGGCCGACCACATCGCCAAATCGCGCGCGACCGTGCGACGCATCCTGCGCGGCGAAGACCCACGGCTGCTGGTGATCGTCGGGCCGTGTTCGATCCACGAGCCGGCCTCGGCCATCGAATACGCCGGGCGGCTGCGCGAGCTCAGCGCGCGTCTGGGCGATGCACTCTTTCCGGTCATGCGGGTGTACTTCGAGAAGCCGCGCACCCGCATGGGATGGAAGGGCCTGATCTACGACCCCTCACTGGACGGCGAAGGTGACATTGGCGAAGGCCTGCGCGCCGCGCGCCGCATCCTCATCGAGTGCGCGCGGCTGGGCGTGCCGGCCGCCTCCGAAATCCTCGACCTGGTGACGCCGCAGTACTACGCCGAGTTGCTCAGCTGGGGCGCGATCGGCGCGCGCACCGTCGAAAGCCCGCTGCATCGGCAAATGGCCTCCGCGCTGTCCGCGCCGCTGGGCTTCAAGAACGCGACCAACGGCAGCGTCGCCATTGCCATTGACGCGATCCATGTCGCGGCGCAGCCGCACCGCTTTCCCAGCATCTCGCTGGAAGGCCGCGCCATCGTGGTCACGACCACAGGCAACCCCGATGCGCACCTGGTGCTGCGCGGGGCGAATGACGGAGCCAATTACGACGCTGGCAACGTGGCGCAGGCCGCCCAGGCTCTCAGCGCCGCCGGCTTGCCGCCGCGCCTCATGATCGACTGCAGCCACGGCAACAGCGCCAAGGACTACCGCAGACAGCCGCAGGTCGCCGCCGACATTGCGCAGCAAGTTGCGCGTGGTTCGAGCGCGATCGCCGGCGTGCTGATCGAGAGCCACCTCGTGGAAGGCCGGCAAGACATCACGCGGGGGCGCGAAGGCCTTGTCTACGGCCAGAGCGTGACCGATGGCTGCATCGGTTGGGACAGCACCGTGGCGGCGCTGGAAGAGCTCGCCGACGCGGTGCGAACACGTGGCGGCGCGCACTGATGTCGGCATCACAACCCAAGGCCATCAGCGGCGCCGCTTTCGCGACGTTGTTGCTCATCGCGCTGATGATGGGCGCCAACCACGTCGCGGCGCGCATCGCCTTCAACCATGGCGTCGATGTCGCGACAGCGGTGGTTGTTCGCAGCGTCGTGACCGCGTCCGTCATCGTGGCGATCCTCGCGCTCCAGCACGTGCGCGTGAGCTTCACGCGCCGCCACAAAATGGCGCTGCCGGCCATTGGCCTCCTGATCGGCATCCAAAGCCTGTGTCTTTATTCGGCAGTGGCGCGGCTGCCGGTGGCCCTGGCCCTGCTCGCCTTCAACACGTATCCGATCTGGACCGCGTTGTGGGCGCGGCTCGTCTACGGCCAACGCGCTGAACGCGCAATGCTGGTTGCCATGCCAGTGATCCTGCTGGGTCTTGCGCTTGCGCTCGACGTGTTCGGTGCGGCATCGGGTCTGGGCGCGGCCGGTCAGTGGGCAAGCATCGGCGCAGGTGTCGGCTTTGCACTTGCAGCGGCTGCGACCTTCGGATTGGCACTGGTGGTGACGCAACACGAGGCCGGTGACGTTGACGGCCGCGTGCGCACGGCCACCACGATGGCGATGGCCGCATTGGTCGCGCTGGCCACCGTCGGGATTCAGGGCGGCTTTCACCTGCCCAACGCGGCTGCGGGCTGGGGCGGCCTCGCGGCCCTCACCTTTCTCTACGGCACGGCGTTCACGATCATGTTCACCGTGCTGCCGCGCCTGGGCGTGGTCGGCAATTCCGCCATCATGAACGTGGAGCCGGTGTTCGCGCTGGTGCTGGCGTGGCTGGTGCTCGGTCAGGCCATCGCAGGGGTGCAGGTCGTCGGCGCATTGATCGTTGTCAGCGCCGTCATCATGCTCGGCATGCGCAGGCGCTGACCCTTTACTTCCAGAAAGCGCGCCACAACTCAAAAGCCATGTACGCGGCGATTGCAATGACGATCGCTGCAAGCTGCCAGCGGGGCATCCGTTTCAGCATGGCGCGCCCCAGCTGGGTCTGCGTCACCCGCTGGCTCACTGGCAAGTGCGCGAGCAGGTAGCGCGTGAGCGGCTCTTCGTCGAAGATCCAACGCGCGCGGCGGCCCAGCATGGCGGGCCTCCGGTACGGCAGCATGGTGCGCCCAACGAGCAGCGACTGCTCTGACGCCAGCACCTGCAACACCGGCACGCTCGCGATGACGCGCTTGCCAACGCACACCTGTACTTGGCCGTCCGCCAGCACCAACCGCCGGCGCACGATACGCCATGACCACCAAAGCGCAACCGGCATGCAAAGCCACGTTAGCGCCATCCCGGCCGCGATGGGCCACAGCCTGCGCGAGGAGGTGAAGGCCGACATCAGCTCTTGCTGCTGGGCCAAGACGAACAGCAGCGCGACCGGCGCAAGCAGCACCGCGCTGCCGGCCAGGCCCAGGGCAACGGCGTTCATTCGACCAAACCAGGCTTGGGGCTCGAGCGTGACCGTGCCGCTTGGCACTTCCGCCGCCTCATCGGCCCCGCCCGCGAACGCCGCACTTAACGCGAGCGCTCCTGGCTTTTCGCCATATCGCCATGCCAGAAGGAAACCCAGCACGAGGGTGGCGGCAAAGCTCACCCAGGCCGCGCGGATCCAGCCTTGCGCCGAGGCCACACGCGCGTGCGCGGTCCGCAGGTCGCGCTGCACCGCCTCATCGCCGAAAGTTCCCAGGTATTGACCGCTGGCGCCGAGTCGGTACAAAGCCACACCGTCAAAGTCTGCGGCTATTGCGCCGTTGCCGAGCCGGTCGATAACAAGCGGGTCACCGAAGCCGCCCAAATCCGCGCGCGCCACCGGCCGGTTGGCGTCCCACACCAGCACATCACCGTTTTTCTGGCCTTGTGCCACCGCCAACATCCACAACACGGCGGGCTGGCCCTGCGCGTCCGGCACGAGCGCGAAGTCCGCCA
>JBKJTX010000124.1:0-3043 GCA_046590315.1 Ramlibacter sp.
GCCGCCGTAACCCACCGCCAGACCCTGCAACTGGCACTCGCCGCCCTGGTCGCAGATCGGGCAGTCCAGCGGGTGGTTGATGAGGAGGAACTCCATCACCGACTGCTGCGCCTTGATGGCCTTGTCGCTTTTGGTGCGCACGATCATGCCGTTGGTGACGGGCGTGGCGCAGGCCGGCATCGGCTTGGGCGCCTTCTCCACTTCGACCAGGCACATGCGGCAGTTCGCCGCGATGCTCAATTTCTTGTGATAGCAGAAGTGCGGAATGTAGGTGCCGGCCTTGTCGGCCGCATGCATGATCATGCTGCCTTCGCCGATCTGCACCTTCTGTCCGTCGAGTTCGATCTCAATCATGGGGTGACGCGCTCCGCCTTCTTTATCTTGGCCTCGAACTCGTGCCGGTAGTGTTTGATCATGGCGCGCACCGGCATCGCTGCGGCGTCGCCGAGGGCGCAGATGGTGCGGCCCTGGATGTTGTCGGCCACCGAATTGAGCAGGTCCATGTCGCTGGACTTGCCGTACCCGTTGTGGATGCGATCGACCACGCGCCAAAGCCAACCGGTGCCTTCACGGCACGGCGTGCACTGACCGCAAGACTCGTGCATGTAGAAATACGACAGGCGCAGCAAGCACTCGACCATGTCGCGTGAGTCGTCCATGACGATCACGGCGCCGGAGCCGAGCATCGAGCCGGCCTTGGCGATGGAGTCGTAGTCCATCGTGCACTGCATCATGATGTCGGCCGGCAGCACCGGCGCCGACGAGCCTCCCGGGATCACGGCCTTGAGCATGCGGCCCTTGCGCACACCCCCTGCCAGTTCGAGCAACTTGGAGAATGGCGTTCCGAGCGGCACTTCATAGTTGCCCGGCAATTCGACGTCGCCCGACACCGAATAGATCTTGGTGCCGCCGTTGTTCGCCTTGCCAACGTTAAGGAATGCCTGACCACCGTTGCGGATGATCCAGGGCACTGCCGCAAAGGTTTCGGTGTTGTTGATGGTGGTCGGCTTGCCATAGAGGCCAAAGCTTGCTGGAAAGGGCGGCTTGAATCGCGGCTGGCCCTTCTTGCCTTCCAGCGATTCAAGCAGCGCGGTCTCTTCGCCGCAGATGTACGCGCCAAAGCCATGCGCCGCATGCAGTTGGAAACTGAAATTGCTTCCCAGGATTTTGTCGCCCAGGTAGCCGGCCGCCCTCGCCTCTTCGAGCGCTTCCTCGAAGCGGTCGTACGTGACGAAGATCTCACCGTGGATGTAGTTGTAACCCACGGTGATGCCCATCGCGTAGGCTGCGATGATCATGCCTTCGATCACCTGGTGCGGGTTGAACTGCAGCAGGTCCCGGTCCTTGAACGTGCCCGGCTCGCCTTCATCGGAATTGCAAACCAGGTACTTCTGGCCCGGGAACTGCCGGGGCATGAAGCTCCACTTGAGGCCCGTCGGAAAGCCCGCACCGCCGCGGCCGCGCAAAGCGGATTCCTTGACGGTGGCGATCACCTGGTCTTGCGTCAATCCCACGACGCCCTCGTCGTTCACGCTCGTGAGGATTTTCTTCAGCGCCGCATAGCCATCACGCGCTTCATAGTCCTTCAGCCGCCAGTTGGTGCCATCCAGCCCCGCATAAATCTGCGGACTGATGTGGCGGCCATGGAAACAGGTCTGGACCCCAGTGGCCTGGAATTGGGCGAGCACTTGTTCGACGTTCATGCTTGCGCTTTCTTTAAGCCGTCGATCAGCTGGTCGAGCTTCTCGGGCGACATGAAGCTGCACATGGTGAGGTCGTTCACCAGCATCACCGGCGAATCTCCGCAAGCGCCCAGGCACTCGCTCTGTTGCAAAGTGAACATGCCATCGCGCGTGGTCTCGCCCATCTGGATGCCCAGGCGATGCTCCAGATGGCGCAGCGCCTTCGCGCCATCGCGCAACTGGCACGGGAGATTGGTGCAGACGTTCAGCTTGTACTTGCCCACCGCGCTCTGGTTGTACATGTTGTAGAAGGTCGTGACCTCGTGCACGGCGATCAGGGGCATGCCCAGGTAATCGGCCACCAGCCTCTCACTGTCCATGCTGACGAAGCCGAATTCTTTCTGCACGACGGCCAGACAGGCCATCACCGCCGACTGGCGCTGGTCGGCCGGGAACTTCGCCACTTCGCGCTCGAAGCGGGCCAGCGTCGCGGGGGGGATGCCCTCACCCCGGCCCTCTCCCGGTGGGAGAGGGTGAGAACGGTCTGGGGAAGCGTCAAGTTGGCTCATCGATCAATCTCTCCGAACACGATGTCCATGGTGCCGATGATCGCGACAGCGTCGGCGATCATGTGGCCCCGACCCATCTCGTCGAGCGCGGCAAGGTGGGCAAACCCCGGCGGGCGAATCTTCAAGCGGTAGGGCTTGTTGGCGCCGTCGCTCACGATGTAGATGCCGAACTCGCCCTTGGGGTGTTCCACGGCGGCATACGCTTCGCCTTCAGGAACGCGGAAGCCTTCCGAGAAAAGCTTGAAGTGGTGGATCAGCTCCTCCATGTTGGCCTTCATCGACTCGCGGTCCGGCGGCGCCACTTTGTGGTTGCTCGTGATGACCGGACCCGGGTTGACGCGCAACCAGTCCACGCACTGCTTGATGATGCGATTGGCCTCGCGCATTTCGTGCACGCGGACCAGGTAGCGGTCATAGCAATCGCCGGTTTTGCCGATCGGGATGTCGAAATCCATCTGGTCGTAGACCTCGTAGGGCTGCTTCTTGCGCAGGTCCCAGGCGATGCCGGAGCCGCGCAGCATCGGGCCGGTGAAACCCAGGTTCAACGCGCGCTCGGGCGTGACCACGCCGATGCCGACGGTGCGCTGCTTCCAGATGCGGTTTTCGGTGAGCAGCGATTCGTACTCGTCGACGTAGGTCGGAAAGCGGCGGGTGAAGTCCTCGATGAAGTCCAGCAGCGTGCCCGAGCGGTTGTCGTTGAGGCGGTCGATCGCGCGCTGGTTGTGAATCTTGCTGGCCTGGTACTGCGGCATGACGTCCGGCAGGTCCCGGTACACGCCGCCCGGGCGAAAG
>JBKJTX010000132.1:0-4578 GCA_046590315.1 Ramlibacter sp.
CGTAGGGTCCGATCACCCTGCCGAGTCCGCCATTCATCCAGGTTTCCAGGTAGGTCGCAATTCCCTCAAGGTACCACCGCGGTGAGTACCATCGCGGCACAGTCAGGTAACTGTACGCGATGCTGAGAGGCACGTCGGGGTTCGGGGCAACCTTGCCGAGGAAGATCGAGCGGAACGCCCGGTCGGAAGCGGCCGGCTTGTCGGACGTGAAGATGTGCGCGAGCTCGTGGTTCATCGACGACGCCATCCGCTCGGGCGCCGGTGCCGACTCGTAGTCGTGGCTGTAGGGCGCAATGCCGATGGTGACGTGGTTCTCCGTCAGCGGCCGCGCGCCAGCGTTGCCATAGTGCCAGAGATCGTGCATCAGCACGTTGATCGGGTCGCTGGGCACGTAATCGAAGAGTGCTTCGTGGAAGCGCAGCGCCCGCGCAAAGCTCGCGGCCACCTGTGGGACCAGGTAGGACTGCAACGGCGAGGTGTAGATCAGGCGCATCGTCGGCGTGTCAAGCGCCTGGAACTGGGCGCCAAGGCTGGCCGGCGCAGCAGCCAGCCCGCAGCACGCAGCCACGAGCAACGCGAGGACGCGCCCGCGAGGGTATTCGAAGTGAATATGAATCATGGATGAGAGGCGGAAAGTACACCGGCCCCGAACTGCCGCAAGGGCAGCCGGAGCCGGCTTGAAGCAGATCGATTCGACCTACTGCTGCTGACGCATCTGCATGCGCATCGCCTGGCTGAGGAAGGCCTCGGACGCCGCCTGATCCCGCGCCAGTGCCCGGAACGTCTGGCTCGCCGCCAGCATCTGGTAGGCCGCGTTTGACTGCAGCGCCTGGTAGGCCGCATTCGACTGCAACGCCTTGAACTCGGCGTTCGACTGCAGGGCCTGGTAGGCCGCATTCGACTGCAGCGCCTGGAAGGCCGCGTTCGACTGCAGCGCTTGGTAGGCCGCGTTGGACTGCAGCGCCTGCCAGGCCGCGTTCGACTGCAGGGCCTGGTAGGCCGCATTCGACTGCAGCGCCTTGAACTCCGCGTTCGACTGCAGCGCCTTGAAGTCGGCGTTCGACTGCAGTGCCTTGAAGTCGGCGTTCGACTGCAGTGCCTTGAATTCCGCATTCGACTGGAGCGCCTTGAAGTCCGCGTTCGCCTGCAGCGCCTTGAAGTCCGCGTTCGACTGCAGCGCCTGGTAGGCCGCATTCGACTGCAGCGCGCGGAATGACTCGTCGCGCATCACTTTGCGGAACAGATCGCTCTGTACCAGTGTCAGGACCTTGTCATCCTGAAACAGCGCCTGGACCTCGGGATTGGAAAGCGTCACGTCCGCTTCCGTCGTCGTGTGTCCCCGGTAGCGTCCCGCCTGCTGGACACCGGTGATGGGATCATTAGCACCAATGGTACCGGCGTCGAGGAAGCTGCCCGGATATCCCACCGTGTAATGGCCGATTACCGCGATCAACGCGACAGCCGCAGCTGCCCCGATCAGCACCGTCTTCGTCTGCATGAGTTCCTCCGAAAGGTTTCTGACGCCTGCCCACCACTGCACGACCCATCTATTGACCGACTGCGTACGTCCGGGCGGGCGCCCTGCCTGCCGCGAACGCCTCGCCTTTGATTCCATCTCCTGGTGGATCCGCTGCTCCAAACCCAGAGGCGGAGCATGCTCGGGGACCTTGCGGAACAGTCCGTCGAGCTGCCGCAGACTGGTCATGAACGCGAGCGCTTCCGGCTGGGTTGCGATCAGCGTGCCGACCTCGACGCTCTCCTCAGGGGTGTTTTCTCCGTCGCTCTCGCGATGGATCAAGTCGCGCTGATACGGCGTGAGCATGGTCAGGCCCTCCCCTCGAGTAGAACTTCGCGAAGCCGCTGACGCGCGGTGAAGAGCCTCGACTTTACGGTCTTGACCGGTACCCCAAGCGCATCGGCGATCTCTTCATAAGAGAGTGTTTCAAGGTGCCGCAGGACGACCACCGCGCGATCACCGGGCTTCAATTCGAGGAGCGCCCTTCCCACCAGGTCCTCGGCCTCGGCCGCGCTTTCGGTGCTGGTGCTGGCAGCCGGGAGATCGAACTTCCCGTCGAGGGACACCATGTCCCGGCGGCGTTTCAGTGTATTGAGCGATGCGTTGACCGTCATTCGATATATCCAGCTGAAGAAGCGATACTTCGGGTCATAGCTGCCGAGTGCGGCAAATGCGTTGCCGAACGCGGTCTGGGTCACATCCTCCGCATCCTGAACGTTGCCGAGCATTCGGAGGGCAACGTTGAACATTCGCCGGAGGTGGCGGCTGACCAACTCGTCTCCCGCAGCCAACTCCCCGTCCAGGTACCTCAGGACGAGCGCACGGTCCAGATCGGCGTTGGTGGCGGATGCCTTATCCATAAGTACAGATGAGCTTGGGGAAAGTTGGAAGGAGGGCCAAAGCCTGCGGCGACCTCGACTCCGAGGCGCCCGGGGGCACCAGAGGGCACCAGAGGGCACCTATGTTAACATGCACCCAGCTGTCAGCGGTTGCAACGTCCTTCATTGGACTCGCCTTGACAGGAAAAGGTGGTGCGGGCGTGATTTGCCGACCGCCCCGAGGTCGAAATGCGACATGGCTTCCAAATGTGCGTTGGCGTCAACTCCGACGGGCTGGGCAAGGCGAACGCGGCCTTCGCCGGGTTTGCCGAAGCGTGTGCGCTCCCGGACGGCGTACGTCGGGCCATGCAGGTCGCGCTGGACGAGTTAATGGCGAATGAGCTCTCGCACGGCACGGTGGGGCGCCACACAGGGTCAGTCACCATAGAGCTGGAACTGGATCAGGAGCGGGTGACCTTCACGCTGACCAGCGACGGCCCGCCGTTCGATCCGTTCGACCGGGCCGCACCGGATACGACGCTGGCAGCCGACGAGCGGCCGGTCGGGGGGCTGGGGCTTCATCTGGTCCGGGAGTTGATGAACGAGGTGCGGTACGAGCGCCGAAACGGGCAGAACGTGGTGGTACTCGTAAAGCTGCTGGCGGTGGGCAGGCAGGACGACCAGGCGGAGGCAGGGTGATGGAGATCTCCACGCGCACGAGCAACGATACGCACATTGTTGCCATCGCCGGCAGCATGGACAGCACCACCTCGCCCGAGGCCCAGAAGGCGCTCGATGGGGTGCTGGCTGTCGCGAGCAAGGTCGCGCTGGACTTCACGAAACTGGATTACATCAGCAGCGCCGGGTTGCGGGTGGTGCTGGGCGCCGCCAAAACGCTCCTCGCTTCGGGAGGCTCGCTGGGGATATTCGGGCTGAACCCGTCGGTGCGGGAGGTGTTCGAAATCTCGGGATTCTCGACGATCCTGGCGGTCTATCCATCGGAGGCCGAGGCGCTGGCGGGGGGCTAGGCGGCTGGATCATAGACGACCGACAGATCACGGCGGCGGAGCGGCGGTAGCCGTTACTTGTCGCCGGTACTCCGTGTCATCATAGTGGCCAAGCGACTGCGCGATCAGGCCGGTCGGGGTAAGCGTCCACTCCTCAAACCCGCTTATGTGCGCGGCCTTGCCGGTTCCGCTCGGGCCGGTGTTCGTGCCGGTCCACGTCCAATGGAAGCGCACCGTTGAGTCGTGGCGCACTACAGAATCCATCCGGACTCGCATGTCTGGGAATGCGCTCATGAACCCCTGGACCGTCGCCCGGACGGACGGCCGTCCAATCGAGGGGGTGCCATTGTTCACGATGAGCGAGCCATCGTCTGCGTAGAATGCGGCGAGGCTATCCGGGCTCTGGCTGCTCCACGCCGTTGCGTAGCGGGTCGCGAAGTCGGTCAGCTGGGCGTCGTTCATCGATCCTTCCGAGGTACAAGCTGCCAGTCATAGGTTCGCGAAGGTCGCATCGGACACTCGTTGCGCGGAGCAGGGCCTTCGATTGAGGCGGCCCATCATGTGGCACCCCCGGATTGTTGGGTTGCTAGGGCATGAACCGGAATGGTGCTGCCTAACGAATCGCGCATAAGCTGCGTGGTGCGGCGGCCGCCATCACGATAGACCCATTCCCTTTCGAGCGGCCGCAGCGCCACGTCAGCTTCATGCGCTGGTTAGGCAACTGGCTCACTGTTCCCTCTTTTGGCCGCTGCCCGAGCACTCGCGACTGCCTGCATCCATAGGACGCCGGTCAGCATACTCAACCCAATGATCTTGACAAGGTGCACGAGGCGAAATGGTTGGCCTAGCCACTGCACACCTGTAACGACGGCGAACAGGAGCGAGAGTCCGGCAAGCGCGAAACGAGTCATAGGAGAGCCAGTTGGAGTTGTCATGAGCCAATCGTGATCAGCTGCCTAACAGCTTGCAAATCAGCTACGAGCGCGTGGGCGGTGAAGCCGCTTCACAAGCGCGCTCGTCCGCTGCATTTGCGGGTTAGGCCTTTGCCTTGCGGCGGGGACGCCCACGTTCTTCCGCGACCCGTTCGGCGAGATAGACCTTCATCAAACTCTGGTAGGGTACATCTCGTTCGTTGGCCAACCGCTTCAGGTCGGTGAGCAGGGTCTCGGGCAGTCGCATGGAGATCGGGGTCGTAGTCGGTTTCAAGTTGGGGAACACGACACGCCGAGCCTGCGAC
>JBKJTX010000260.1:0-5840 GCA_046590315.1 Ramlibacter sp.
CTGCGGGCGCCTTCGGCTCGGCACGCTACAAGCTCAAGTCGCTGGAAGCGAACAAGCGCGAGTACGAACGCCTGATCGAGGTCTTTCGGGCCCACGACATCGGCTACTTCTTCTACAACGGTGGCGGCGATTCGGCGGACACCTGCTACAAGGTGAGCCAGTTGTCGCAGAGCATGGGCTATCCGCTGCAGGCCATCCATGTCCCCAAGACAGTGGACAACGACCTGCCCATCACCGACTGTTGCCCGGGCTTCGGCTCGGTCGCCAAGTATGTTGCCGTGTCGGCATTGGAGGCCTCGCTCGACGTGCGCTCGATGGCCAAGACCTCGACCAAAGTCTTCGTGATGGAAGTGATGGGCCGGCACGCCGGCTGGATCGCAGCCGCCGGTGGTTTGATCGAAGACCACGGGATTCCGGTCGTCATCTTGTTCCCCGAAATCGAATTCGACGAGAAGAAATTTATCGCTCGCGTGGAGCTGTTGGTGAAGAAGCATGGCTATTGCACCGTGGTCGTTTCGGAGGGTTGTCACTTCGCCGACGGCAAGTTTCTCGCCGAACAAGGCACGCGCGATGCCTTCGGGCATGCGCAGCTCGGTGGCGCCGCGCCGGTGGTGGCCAACATGGTCAAGCAGGCCCTCGGCCACAAGTTCCATTGGGCCGTGGCCGACTACCTGCAGCGCGCCGCGCGCCACATCGCTTCCAAGACCGACGTCAAGCAGGCCTACGAGCTAGGCGCGGCTGCGGTGAAACTCGCGCTCAAGGGCCACAACGCAGTGATGCCCACCATCGACCGGGTGAGCGACAAGCCCTACAAGTACAAGATCGGGATGGCGCCGCTGGCCAAGGTCGCGAACGTTGAGAAATTCATGCCGCGCAATTTCATCACCGCGGACGGCTTCGGCATCACCGAGCCGTGCAAGCGCTACCTGCTGCCACTGATCCAAGGCGAGGACTATCCGGCCTACAAGGGCGGCGTGCCGGTGTATGCGACGCTGAAGAACGAAGTCATCCCGAAGAAGCTGCCGAAGTTCGAATTAGCCTGAACTAGCTGCGCTGCATCCGAGCCCGCAGCGCTTCGCTGAGCGTGCCCAGGCTCTCGGCCAGATGCGCGCGCGTCTCGACCGAACGGCTCCCCTTGCCCACCGCACTGCGCAGCTGGCCTTCGAGTTTGGTCGCGTTGAAGCGGAGCAGGCTGAGCGCATCCGGAGGCATCGCAGGCGAGCCACGCGTGAGAAGCGCCTGCAAGCGCCGGATGTGCTCGCGCTGCAGGTTGCGGCGGACGCGGTCGATGTCCTTGCCGGTGGCGACTTCGCTCCACACCGCATTCTGCAAAGTCTTGTACACCTCATTCAGCGAGATCAAGTTTTTGCGATTCTTCTCGGCAACATACGACGGCAGGTCGAGCAGGCGATTCGCCGTCCCCGCGCTCATCAACCGGTCCAGAGCGGCCATCTGCACACGCGCAGTCGCGGCCGTGATGTCAGGCAGACCGCCACGGTCCCACTCGTTGTAGTCAACGGTCAGCGAAGTGAGCAGCTCTGGCTTGAAGCGGAAGCTGTCGGCGCTGAACAGGCCGGTCGCGAGGAACTGCAGCGCTTCGCGTTGCTTCACCGGGTCGACCGGAACGACGGCCGGCCGGCTGGTGGTGCCGGGCAGATCGCGCTCCGTGTGCATGCCACCTACATATTTCGCGGCGAGCTCTGCGACGGCCGCCAGAGGGCCGAAGCCGGCCATCAGCGAGCGTCGCTGGCGAATCGGATCATCGCCGGGACGGGGCTTGCGCTCCTGCACCCGGGCCCACAGTTCCTGCGACAGTTTGAGGCGCTTCCTGTACCAGGCAAGCGGGTTGTCGCCGAGGTCGAAGCGATTCGTCATCGGATCCATGCCGTCGCTGCCAAAGGGGCCGCCCGCTTCCGCATCGTCGGCATAGGCCAGCGCCGGCTCGGTGCTGCGGCCTGCAATCTTCGAGAGCTCCTGGGCTTCGCTTCCCGGCTCGAACTGCCGGTACGCATACTCAATCGCCCAGTAGTCATAGGCGCCGAGCGTGGAGCGGTGGTAGCTCGCCTGCTTCTCACCCTTGGCCGCGATGTTGACTGGCGTGTACTCCATGACTGAATTGCCGATGCCGTTGGCTTCGGTGTGTGCGCGATCCTGCAGCTGCGCCGCAGTCATCGTCGTGGAGCCTTTGAAGTTGTGCTTGAGGCCCAGCACATGGCCGACCTCGTGCATCATCGTTCCCTTGATGGCGGCAAGTACGAAGGCTTCGGCCTCCGCACTGTCGGCGGCGATCTCGTCACGCGCCTCCAGCAGCTCGAGCGCGAAGTCGGTTTCCATGGCCGACAAGCGAGCGTCTTCACAAAAGTAGGCCCAGTCCGCGGCGCCGGCGCCGCGCCAGCCCGCAGTGAGTTCGGCCACGGCGCCTGCCTTGCGTCCGACTTCCTCCACGAACATGCGGCGCGAGCCGCGCGCAAAGACATCGCTCATGCCGATGTCGGCATCGAGGATCTCGCCCGTGCGTGGGTCGGCATGGCTCGGGCCGATCGCGAAGCCCACATCGGCGCCGACGAACCAGCGCACGGAGGCATGACCCGCGTCCATGTTGTCCCAGTTGGCGTCGTCGGGTTGCTGTTTCACGACCACGGCGTTGCGCAAACCGATGCGCTCGAACGCCTTGTTCCACTCGAGCACGCCGTCCTGCACGGCGCCGCGGTATTTCACCGGGATGTTCTTATCCAGCCAAAATACGATCGGCTTCACCGGCTCGGACACCTGCGCCGTGGGATCCTTCTTCTCGAGCCGCCAGCGCTTCACATAGTGCGTGCGTGGATTGGCTTTTTGATCACCTCCCAGGTCGGTGAACGATTCCGAAAAATGGCCCAGACGCGGATCGGCCGGGCGCGCGGCCATCTTCGATTCAGGCAGCGCGAGAAAGCTGTAGACGTAATCGACGAAAAAACTGCGCGGATCCGGCGTCGCCTGCGGTGGCGACGGCATCGGGGTCGGGGACGGTATGAGCGGCGGTGCAGGGATGCGCGGCGTCGCGAAGTGAATGCGCGCCGTCAGCGTCGACAGGGTGCTTTCGGCCCTTGCCCTTTCAAATGAGGAATTGGCACGATCGACCGCGAACGGCAACCGGTACGCCATCTCCAGCCGCGTCGAGTAGCCCGGAATGTCGGAGAGCAGGAAGGACGCGTCCACGAGCACCGACTTGCGTAGGGGATGCTCGGCGCTCGCGATGGCAGCACTTCCAAGCAGACTCGGCGAAAACGCCTGGTCAATCGCGCGCTTGCTGCCCTGGTCAGCATCCGCGCGGAACTGCGTGTTGAGTGCGAGCAGCTGGAACTGCCTGCCGACGAGCCGCAGCTCGGCCAGGTGTGCACGGCCCATCTGGCTGGCGTAGAGGCCGCGCTCCCCGATCGAACTGGCGATGTTGACCGTGAAGAGGAAAGGCTTTCCGACCATTTCCCTCGTGATCTCAAGCCAGACCTTTTCGTCCTTGCGGTAGATGGGGATGAGACCGTCGTCACGCTTCGCGCCCCGGACAACCTCCGCGAAGGGCCTGGGAACGGCATCGACGGGCGGCCTGGGAGCGGAGGCCACTGGGGCGGGGGCGGCAGCGACAGGCGCCGGGACATCGGTGGGCGGGTCCTGGCGAAGCGGCAAGTCAGCGGCGCACGCGGGAACCGCGGCAACCAGCAAGGCAAGGACCCAGGCCCAGGAGAGGTGGTTGGTGTTCATGTTGTTCGCCGCTAGGCCTGATAGCCCCGCGGGATCGCAGCCAACAACTGCCGCGTGTAAGGGTGCTGCGGGTTGGCGTAAATTTCTTCGGAGGTGCCGCGCTCGACGATCTCGCCTTGGTTCATCACCAGAATATTGTCTGCCATGTACTTCACCACGGCAAGGTCGTGGCTGATGAAGAGGTAGGTGAGGCCAAACTCGTCCTGCAAGTCGAGCAGCAGGTTCAGCACGGTGGCCTGCACGCTCACATCCAGCGCGCTCACGCTCTCGTCGCAGACAATGATCTCCGGCTGCATCGTGAGGCAGCGCGCAATGGCGATGCGCTGGCGCTGGCCGCCGGAAAACTCATGCGGGTACTTGCCGAACGACTGCACAGTCAGGCCCACGCGCTCCAGCCAGCCGAGCGCCAGACGCGCGCGATCGTCGTCACTCGCTCCGATGCGGTGGATGCGCATCGGCTCCATCAGAATTTGGCCGACGGTGAAGCGCGGGTTGAGGCTGGCGTACGGGTTCTGGAAGATAATCTGGATCCGGCGGCGCCACGCGCGCAATTGCGCGGCTGACAGGGCTGCAAGGTCGGTGCCTTCGAACAAGATGCTGCCGGTGGTCGGCTCGGTCAACCGCGTCAGCATCATGCCCACGGTGGTCTTTCCCGAACCCGATTCCCCGACGAGGCCCAGCGTGCGGCCCTTGTGCATGGCGAAGTCCGCCTGCTTTACCGCGTCGACAGCCCGGCGCTTGAAGAGGCCCTCCTTCAGGCGGTAGGTTTTGCGCAATCCCTTGACTTCGATGAGCGCTGCGCCCTCCTCGGCCCGCGGCACACGCTGCACCGTTGTCACAGGCCGGTTGTTCATCACGTCGTCGATCACCGGCAGCCGCTTGGGCCGCGTGTCGAGGTTGGGGCGGCAGGCCAGCAAGGCCTTGGTGTAGGCGTCCTTGGGCGCGGTGAAGATGGCCGCCACGGGGCCGGCTTCGCGCACTTCGCCGCTGCGCATCACGATGACCTCCTTGGCGATTTCGCCCACCAGCCCCAGATCGTGGCTGATGAAAAGCACGCTCATCTTCTTGCGTCGCTGCAGGTCGGCCAGCAGGTCGACGATCTGCCGCTGCACCGTCACGTCCAGCGCGGTGGTCGGCTCGTCGGCGATGAGCAGCTTGGGCTCGCACGCGATCGCCATCGCGATCATCACCCGCTGCTGCTGCCCGCCCGACAGTTCGTGTGCATAGGCACCCAATCGGGCGCGCGGCTCGGGGATGCCGACTTCATTGAGCAGTTCGAGCGTCCGGTCCATGGCCGCCCTGGCGCCCAACGTCGTATGCACGCGCAGCACCTCGGCGATCTGGTCGCCCACCGTCAGCACCGGGTTGAGCGAGCTCATCGGCTCCTGGAACACGACGGAAATTTCCTTGCCGCGCAGCTGGCGCATCTCCTCGGGCGAGGCCTTGAGCAAGTCGCGTCCTTCGAACAGCACGCGGCTGGCCGGGTCAACGACCGCATTGGACGGCAGCAACCGAACGATGCTCATCGCGCTCACGCTCTTGCCGCTGCCCGACTCGCCGACCAACGCGACAGTGGTGTTTTCCGGAATGTCGAAACTGACGCCGCGCACGGCCTCGAATGTTTCGGCCCCCATCTGAAAGCCCACGCGCAGGTCACGCACTTCGATCAAGGAACTCATCTTGCCTTTCCCGTTCATCGAAGTTTCGGGTCCATCGCGTCGCGCAGCGCGTCGGTGAGCAGAGCGAAGGCGGTGACGAAGGTCGCCATGAAGGCAGTGGCGGCTGCCAGCTGCCACCACTTGCCGAGCACCAGCTCGGTCTGCGCTTCGGCCAGCATCGTGCCCCAGCTGACCATGTCGATCGGCACGCCCAGGCCCAGGAAAGAGAGGATCACCTCGGCCTTGATGAAGCTCACCACATGCAGGCTCAGCTGCACCAGCACCACGTGGCTGACGTTGGGCAGGATGTGGCCAAACATGCGCGATGCATGACCGGCGCCGATCGCCTCGGCGGCTCGCACGTATTCGCGGTTGCGGTGCTTGATGTACTCGGCGCGAACGAGGCGGTAGATGCCCGTCCAGCCCACGATGCCCAGGATCGCC
>JBKJTX010000289.1:0-4199 GCA_046590315.1 Ramlibacter sp.
CTCTACGCACTCGAAGGCCTCTCACCCATGTACAAACTCGTGCTGATCCGCCACGGCGAATCGACCTGGAATCTCGAAAACCGCTTCACCGGCTGGACCGACGTGCCGCTCACCGCCACGGGCATCGAACAGGCCAAGACGTCGGGGCGCTTGTTGAAGGCCGAGGGCTATGAATTCGACCTCTGCTACACCAGCCTCCTCAAGCGCGCGACCCACACGTTGTGGCATTGCATCGACGAGATGGACCGCACCTGGCTGCCGGTGGTGCACTCCTGGCGCCTGAACGAGCGCCATTACGGTGCATTGCAGGGCTTGAACAAGGCCGAGACCGCCAAGAAGTTCGGCGACGAGCAGGTTCTGCTCTGGCGCCGCAGCTACGACGTTCCGCCGCCTGTGCTCGACGCTGCCGATCCGCGCAGCGAGCGCAGCGATGTGCGCTACGCCAAGCTGCTCCCGGCACAAGTCCCCCTCACCGAATGTCTGAAGGACACCGTGGCGCGCGTGCTGCCCTTCTGGAACGAAGCCATGGCCCCGGCGATCAAGGCGGGCAAGCGCGTGCTGGTGTCCGCTCATGGCAACTCGATCCGCGCCCTGGTGAAGTACCTGGACTGCATCACCGACAGCGACATCGTGGGCCTCAATATCCCGAACGGCATCCCGCTGGTTTATGAGCTGGACGATAAGCTGAAGCCACTGGGCCACTACTACCTGGGAGATGCCCAAGCTGCCGCCACGGCTGCCGCAGCCGTGGCGAGCCAGGGCCTTAAGCAATCGACCTAAGGCGCTTGCAGCCAAATGCTTAAGCAGGCGCCGGCCCCGGCGCGTAAAGTTGGCCTCAGAGAGTCCTGCCCCCAGACCTCTCTGCAAGCCTCCTTGTGGGTTCCCCGGGGTTCATCGGCCGTAAATGGCGGGTAAACCCCGGGACTTTTCCACGAAGTAGTGCTCACGCACCGGAACCCTCGCGTAACGATTGCGTCATAAGCTCTTCACAGGTGTATATTTTCAGATACTGAAGAGATTGGACTGCCTCACATGAGCCATAAACTCAAAACTGCCGGCTGGATTTCGGTCGGCGCGTTGGCCGGTGCGCTGACCACGGTGTCGTTGCAGACGGTTGCGCGTGGCTCCTTGGCGCCGCTGCCCCTTGAGGAACTGCAACAGCTCGCCGAGGTGTTCGGCATCATCAAGAGCGATTACGTCGAGCCGGTCGACGAACACAAACTGATCAGCGACGCCATCGGCGGAATGGTTTCCAGCCTCGATCCGCACTCGCAGTTCATGGACAAGAAGACTTTCCGTGAATTCCGCGAAAGCACGGCCGGCCGCTTCGTCGGCGTCGGCATTGAAATATCCCAGGAAGACGGCCTCGTGAAGGTGGTCTCCCCCATCGAAGGCTCGCCGGCGTTCCGCGCGGGTCTGAAACCCGGCGACTTGATTACCAAGATCGACGACACCGCCGTCAAGGGCCTGTCGCTGAACGAAGCCGTCAAGCGCATGCGCGGTGAACCCAACACGAAGGTGATGCTGACCATCTTCCGCAAGGACGAGAGTCGCAGCTTCCCGGTCACCATCATGCGCGAAGAGATCAAGACACAGTCCGTGAAGGGCAAGGTCATTGAGCCCGGCTACGGCTGGATTCGCGTCACGCAATTCCAGGAACGCACCGTCGAAGACTTCGTGAAGAAGATCGAGGAGTTGTACAAGCAGGACCCGAACCTGAAGGGCCTGGTGCTGGACCTGCGCAACGACCCGGGCGGACTGCTCGATGGCGCCATCGCGGTCTCCGCGGTGTTCTTGCCCGAGAAGGTTACGGTCGTTTCGACCAATGGCCAGCTGGCCGACAGCAAGTTCGTTTACCGCGCATCGCCCGAGTACTACCAGCGCCCCCGCTCGGGTTCCGATCCACTGCGACGCCTGCCCGCCGCGATCAAGAACGTGCCGCTGGTCGTGTTGGTCAATGAAGGTTCGGCTTCAGCGAGCGAGATCGTCGCCGGCGCACTGCAGGACCACAAGCGCGCCACCATCCTTGGCAGCCAGACCTTCGGCAAGGGCTCGGTCCAGACCGTCCGCTGCCTGGACCCGCGCTTTCGCAATGACGACTGCCCGACCACGGGCCTGAAGCTCACCACGGCGCGCTACTACACGCCAAGCGGCAAATCCATCCAGGCCAGGGGTATCGTGCCCGACGTGCTGGTGGACGAGTCCGAAGAAGGCAGTGTCTTCGCCGCGCTGCGCACCCGCGAAGCCGACCTTGACAAGCATTTGGTGGTCAACAAGGACGGCAAGGACCCGGCGTTTGAAAAAGCCCGCGATGACGCGCGCAAGCGGGCAGAGGAAGAATCCAAGAAGCCCCAGACCGAGCGCAAGACGCCCGAATACGGCAGCGACAAGGACTTCCAGTTGATCCAGGCGATGAACCAGCTGAAGGGCCGACCGGTCCTGATCAGCAAGACGCAGGTGATCGAACGCAAGGACGAGAAGAAAGAGAACTGATCTCGCTTGTCATCCGGGCCCGACCCGCACTCCAGGAAAGCCGGCGTTCGCCGGCTTTTTTGTTTGCGTCCACAATTCGCGCATGACCGACGATCAGCTGCTGCGTTACTCGCGCCATATCCTGCTCGAGGAAATCGGCGTGGAAGGCCAGGAGCGCCTGATGGCGTCGCACGCGTTGGTCATCGGCGCCGGCGGCCTGGGTTCCCCCGTCGCGCTCTACCTGGGCACGGCCGGCGTTGGCCGCATCACGCTGGTAGATCACGACAGCGTGGATCTGACAAATCTGCAACGGCAGATCGCCCACAACCTGGCGCGTCTGGGCCGGCCCAAAACAGAGTCGGCGCGCGAAGCCATCGCGGCGATCAACCCCGAGCCGCGCGTTGATGCACTGACGGTGCGCGCCGATGCGGCGTTGCTTGATGGGCTGGTCGCCGCCGCCGATGTCGTGGTCGACTGTTGCGACAACTTCAAAACGCGCCACACCGTGAATGCCGCCTGCCTGAAGCACCGCAAGCCCTTGGTTTCGGGCGCCGCGATCCGCTTCGACGGCCAGCTTTCGGTCTACGACACGCGCGACGAAGCCTCCCCTTGCTATGCCTGCGTGTTTCCGCCCACCGACGAGTTCGAGGAGACACGTTGTGCGACTCTGGGCGTGTTTGCGCCGCTGGTTGGAATCATCGGCGCGATGCAGGCGGCCGAAGCGCTCAAACTTATGAGCGGCGCCGGCACTTCCCTGGCCGGACGGCTGCAGATGCTCGATGCGCGGAGCATGGAGTGGAATGAGATGCGCGTGCCGCGGGACCCAGCCTGCCCGGTTTGCTCATCGTTTCGCACTCACTATCAGGCAGATTCGTAGAGCCGGGTCAGCACGAACTCCCGGTGGCCGAGCACTTCCGCCGCAGTGAAACGGCCGTTGGCGGTGCGCAGCATCGCTTCTAGCAAGCGGTCACCGGCCTCGTCCAGCGTGAGCTCGCGTTGCAGCAACCCAGAGGTGTCCACGTCAATGTGTTCGCTCATGAGCCGTACGGTACGCGGGTTGGCGCAGACTTTGATCACCGGCAGGATCGGGTTGCCGATGACGTTGCCCTGCCCTGTCGGAAAGAAGTGAACGGCGTAGCCCGAAGCCGCGCAGAGCGTCACCATCTCGGCGGCGGCGCTGGATGAATCCATGAACCACAGGCCGGGGTGCGTCGGCATTTCCGCCTTGTCGATCACGCCGTCCACCGTGCACTTCTTGCCGATCTTCTGGATGTTGCCAAGCGCCTTCTCTTCGATCGTGGTGAGGCCGCCGGCGATATTGCCCTTGGTCGGCTGCGAGTCCGAGAGGTCGCTGGTCTTGTGCCGGTTGATCACTTCCTGGTAACGGTTGAACATGAACATGAACTTCTCGCGCACGTCGGCGTTGGCGCAGCGCTCGGCCACGATGTGCTCGCCGCCCGTGAGTTCGGTGGTCTCGCCGAAGCACAGGTAGGCGCCCAGCGGATGCAGCTTGTCAAAGGCATTGCCGACAGTCGGATTGGCGCCGCAGCCAGACGTGGTGTCCGACTCGCCGCACTTGGTCGAGACCCACAGCTCGCGAATGGGACACAGCTCGCGCTGCTTCTCGCTGGCCCACTGCACCAAGTCGCGCGCCGCCTTGCTGGCGCGCATGATCGTGTCGTGGTCGCCGTGGCCCTCGATGCCAAAGCCGGTGACCGGCTTGCCGG
>JBKJTX010000493.1:0-3045 GCA_046590315.1 Ramlibacter sp.
GTCTCGCCCTTGATGGCAAACACCGGCGTACCGCCTGCGGCAATGGCGGCGGCGGCATGATCTTGCGTCGAGAAGATGTTGCAAGAGGCCCAGCGCACTTGCGCGCCCAGGGCTTGCAGCGTTTCGATCAGCACGGCCGTTTGAATGGTCATGTGCAGCGAGCCGGTGATGCGGGCGCCCTTGAGCGGCTGCTTCTTCGCGAATTCGTCGCGGATGGCCACGAGGCCAGGCATTTCGGTTTCGGCGATGCGGATTTCCTTGCGACCCCAGGCAGCGAGGGACGGGTCGGCGATCGCGCTGTCGGCGACGGGCTTGAGAACGGCGTTCATGGTTGCTCCAAAAGCAATGTGTGTTTGAACAAACCACTCTTCTGGAGGGACTCACCACACGCAGAATCAGTGGGTGAGCGTCGTTGCTTGAAATCCGAGCCTCGCACTGTGCAGTGCTGCAACGCTCCTCGGATGGGCTGGATTGTACCCAACGCGCCTCGCCGGCGCTAGACTGGGGAAATGAAGATTCGCATCGCCTTGCTGCTGACTTGGCTGTTATTGGCTGCGGCCACTGCCTGGGCCCAGGCACCTGCCCCGAGCGCCGCGTCAGTCGATTCGCGTGAAGATTGCATCGCGCTCGAAGGCCAGTGGAAGTCCGGCGGAGATGGCTGGCAAAGCGCCTGCGAGGTGCCCTGGAGCCGCGACGATTGCCTGCGGCTGGGCGGCGCCTGGACCCAGGTACCCAAAGCCAGCACAGGAGGGCGATGCCGGGCTCGCGTGTCGGAGTGGGCGGCTTCCCAACAATGCATGGACCGCGGCGGCAACTGGGCGCCTCAGGGGTCGGGCGCGCCGCAGTGCACCTTCACGCAGACCCTGTCTCGTCCACGCGCGCGCAGCGCGGCCGACGCGGGCAAGCTCTGCACCAGCCAGGCGCAGTGCAGCTATGGCTGTGTATACCGCGGACCTGAGGTCGGGCGAGGTGACCCGGTGCAAGGCCAATGCCGCGCCACCGGCAGGACCACGGGGTGCTTCTCGATGGTGGAAAACGGCAAGTCCACCGGCCGCATCTGCGTTCAATGATGGCCGCAGTACCCACCACCACGCCGCCGATCCAACCGATGCTCGCCAAGATCGCGGAAGAGCTACCGCGGCAGGAGGGCTTTCTGTTCGAACCGAAGTGGGACGGCTTTCGGGCGATCGTTTTCCGCCATGGGGATGACGCTTACATTCAGAGCCGCGACTCGCGGCCGCTCAACCGCTATTTCCCTGAACTCGAACGTGCGCTGATCGAGCGCCTGCCCCGTGGCTGCGTGATCGACGGCGAGATCGTCGTCGTCGGCGTCCAGGGCCTGGACTTCGACGCCTTGCAGCAGCGCCTGCATCCAGCGGCCTCTCGCGTCGCGAAGCTGGCGAGCGCCACGCCGGCGTCCTTCGTCGCCTTCGACTTGCTGGCGGCAGGCGGCCGCTCCACCATGCAACTGCCGCAAGCGGAGCGGCGTGTACGCCTGGAGCGATTGCTGGGGCAAGTCGAAAAACCGGTCCATCTCACGCCCATGACACGCGACCGCGCCGTGGCTGAAGACTGGCTGAAGCGCTTTGAGGGCGCGGGCCTGGACGGTGTGATGGCCAAACCGGAAGCAGCCCCCTACCAACCCGGCAAGCGCGCCATGCTGAAAATCAAGCACGCGCGCACCGCCGACTGCGTGGTGGCAGGTTTTCGTTGGTACCGGGACACCCAGGACGCAGTCGGATCGCTGCTGCTCGGCATCTACAACGATACCGGCGTGTTGCAGCACGTCGGCGCGGCCTCCGCTTTCACGATGGCCATGCGCCGGCAACTGGTTGAGGACCTCACGCCTTTGCGCAAGAACGCGCTCGATGACCATCCGTGGCGAGGCTGGGCCAGCGCCACAGGCGAAGAGGCCAATCGCATGCCCGGCGCACAAAGCCGGTGGAGCGCAGGCAAGGACGTGTCGTGGGAACCGCTGCGTCCGGAGCGCGTGGTGGAAGTGAAGTACGACCACCTGCAAGGCGACCGCTTCCGGCATGCGGCGGTGTTCCTGCGCTGGCGCCCCGACAAGCCGCCTGCGGAGTGCCGCTACGACCAGCTCGAAACGGTCACGCCGTTCGAACTCGAAAAGATATTAGGTGCGCGGTTGCGCGCATCTGGCGGCTGACACTCGGCCGCGGCTGGCACTCACCCGGCACAATAGGGGATGGTGTTACCGGCCGTCTCTTGCCGGCGCCTATTTGCCCCGGAGCTTTCCTTGTCTGCCTCGCCCTTTGCCGCCGAAACCCGGCGCCGCCGCACCTTCGCCATCATTTCGCACCCCGACGCGGGCAAGACCACGCTCACGGAAAAGCTGTTGCTGTTCTCCGGGGCGATCCAGATCGCCGGCAGCGTGAAGGCGCGCAAGGCCACCCGCCACGCCACGTCGGACTGGATGGAAATCGAAAAGCAGCGCGGTATTTCGGTCGCCAGTTCGGTGATGCAGATGCTTTACCGCGAGCATGTCATCAACCTGCTCGACACGCCCGGCCACAAGGACTTTTCCGAAGACACCTACCGCGTGCTCACCGCCGTCGACTCCGCGCTGATGGTCATTGATGCGGCCAACGGTGTGGAAGCGCAGACGCGCCGTCTCATTGAAGTTTGCCGCCAGCGCGACACGCCCATCATCACGTTCGTGAACAAGATGGACCGCGAAGTGCGCGAGCCGCTCGACATTCTCGATGAGGTGGAGCGCGAGCTGGGCATGCCCTGCGTGCCCATGACCTGGCCGGTGGGGCAGGGCAAGACCTTCGGCGGCATCATTAACCTGCGCACGCACGCGATGACGGTGTTCGAGTCCGGCAGCGATCGCGGCCCGAAGGACTTCATCACCATCCCCCTGAGCGATCAGGCCACGCTGCTGAAACGCTTTGGTCACGAGTTTGAAACCGCATTTGAGAGCATGGAGCTGGCCACCGGCGCCTCGCCGACCTGGGATCATGCGGCCTTTCTGGCAGGCAAGCAGACCCCGGTGTTCTTCGGCTCCGGCGTCAACAATTTCGG
>JBKJTX010000046.1:0-8399 GCA_046590315.1 Ramlibacter sp.
GTGATGCGCTCGGCCTACGACTTCGCCGAACCGGGCATCCTCTTTCCGGACACCATCAATCGCGACAACAACCTGCGGTACTGCGAGTCCATCAGCGCCACCAACCCATGCGGCGAGCAACCTCTGCCCTCGTACGGCTGCTGCGACCTGGGGCCCGTCATCCTCACCCGGTTCGTGCGAAACCCCTTCGGCTTCGGCGCAGCGCCGGCATTCGACTTCGACGCGTTCAGTGCCTGCGTCGCAGTGCAGGTACGGGCACTCGACAACGTGCTGGATCTCACGCATTGGCCCTTGGAGCAGCAACGCAAGGAAGCCGTTGCGAAGCGGCGCATTGGGGTCGGATTCACGGGCATGGGCAACGCACTCGCCATGCTGTGCCTGCGCTACGACGAGGCCGCCGGTCGGAACATGGCGGTCCAGATTTCGCGCGCCATGCGCGATGCCGCCTACGCCGCGTCGGTCGAACTCGCGCGCGAGAAGGGCGCATTTCCCGCATTGGATGTCGACCGCTATCTAGAGGATGGCACGTTCGCGAGCCGCCTCGATGCGCCTTTGCAGCAGGCGATTCGCGAACACGGGATTCGCAACAGCCACTTGCTGTCGATCGCGCCCACCGGCACCGTGAGCCTCGCCTTTGCAGACAACGCGTCGAACGGCATCGAGCCTGCGTTCTCGTGGACGTACACGCGCAAGAAGCGTGAAGCCGACGGCACCACGACTCAGTATGAAGTGCAGGACCACGCGTGGCGCCTGTACCGTTCGCTCGGCGGCGACACTGACGCATTGCCGGCCTATTTCGTCTCCGCGCTGCAGATGAGCGCGGCAGGCCACATCGCGATGATGCAAGCCGTTCAGCCCTTCATCGACACCGCGATCTCCAAGACCGTGAATGTGGCGGTGGGGTACCCCTACGAGGAATTCAAAGGCCTCTACCACGAAGCGTGGAAGGCGGGTCTGAAAGGGCTGGCTACCTATCGCCCGAACAGCATCGTGGGTGCAGTGTTGCAGGTCGAACCGGCGCCAGCGCAGCTTCCGCAAGCGCCGGTGACCGACCCGATGCGCGACGTGATCACCCGCCGGCCCTTCGGGGCGCTAGCCGCCGTTGCCGAGAAGATCGAATACTGGACGCAGCAAGGACGCCAGCATCTGTACCTGGTCGTTTCTTTTTTGCCGATCCCCGATGGGCGCGAACGCGCCATTGAATTTTTTATGCCAGTGGGACAGAACGGTGAGTCGCAGCAATGGGTGACCTCCAGCATGCGGCTGCTGTCCTTGGCCGCGCGTGGGGGGTTCTTGGAACGCGCGTTGGCTGATATGCGCAAAGTGGCCTGGGACCGGGGTCCGGTGCGGCTCGGCACCTATCGAAAGGCCGACGGGCACGAGGTGCCGCTGTGGCACGACTCGGAAGTCGGCGCCGTGGCGTATGCGCTGCAGAACATCATTGCTTCGCGAACGGGCGGGCAGCGGCTTGCCGCAGCCGATTCCTCGACGAGCGTCGCGTCTTCGGCCGCGCCGCAGGCAGGCGCCAAGTGCCCGGAGTGCGGCGCGCACGCCATGATCCGCAAGGACGGGTGCGACTGGTGCACGCAGTGCGGACACATCGGAACATGCGGATGACGACCGCCGCCCTTGACCCGCACTCAGCCACTGGATGGCACTGGCGCAACCTGCTGCTGGCGCCGCACCGCCTCGGCTTTTTCCTGGCCATGGTGGTGCTCGGTGCCTCCGGGCTTTGGTGGCTGGTCGTGCAGATGCAGCGCAGCGGCCTGGGACCGGAGATCGGCTATGCGATGTCCCCCACCCTTGTGCATTCGACGGTCATGACGTTTGGCTTTCTGCCGCTGTTCTTTTCCGGATTTCTGTTCACTGCGGGCCCGAAATGGCTGGGCGTGCCAGGTCCGTCGGCCCGCGCGCTCGCGCCCGTGCTCGGGCCGATCGCCGGTGGCTGGTTGGTCTGGCTGGCCGGCAGCCACGTTCATACCGCATTGGCCGCAGCGGGGCTCCTGCTCGCCGGCGCGGGCATCTTGCGCGTGACTGTCATGTTCTGGCGCCTCATCGGTATGAGCAGAGCGCCCGAACAGCTCCACGCGAAAGTGATCGGCGTGGCCCTGATCGCCGGCTGCGCCTGCCTGGCGGGCATCGCCGTTTCCCTCGCCGTGGGCCGAGGTGCATTGGCGCGCGCATTCGTGCTCACCGGCCTGTGGAGTTTTGTTGTCGCCGTGTACGTCACAGTGGCCCACCGGATGATCCCGTTCTTTACGTCGAGCGCTCTGCCGGGGCTCGGTGCGTGGCGACCCGGGTGGGTGCTGGGCCTGATGCTGGGGGTGGTGTGCCTTGAAGCTGCGGCGCCATGGGTTGAATTGGCCGTCGGTATGCACGCAGCCTGGCAAACCACTCGAGGTGTGGCAGAAATAGCGGCCGGCGCCGTGCTCGTGTGGCTGGCGTTCACCTGGGGCTTGGTCCAAAGCTTGAAGATACGGCTGCTGGCGATGCTGCACCTGGGCTTCCTCTGGCTCGGCCTCGGCCTCGTGATGAGCGGTGCCACGCAACTGCTGGGCGCGGTGTCCGAATCGGTGGTGCTGCCGTTGGCGCCGCTGCACGCCATCACCATGGGCTGCCTTGGTTCTCTGATGATGGCGATGGTGACCCGGGTTTCGTGCGGCCACAGCGGGCGGTCGTTGGTTGCCGACAATCTGGTGTGGACCCTGTTCTGGCTGCTGCAACTCGCCACGTTCGCGCGCATCGCGGCCACGCTGCCGGGGTGGCCCACCCAGGCGTTGCTCACGGCTGCCGCGCTGGTGTGGGCGGTCCTCATGTTGGCTTGGGGAATCCGTTATGGCTCCTGGTACGGAAGAGAGCGAGCCGATGGTCGGACTGGCTGAACCCGTCGCTGCCGGGCACTGGGCTGCTGCGCTCATTCGGCACCGCCAGACCGTGCTGCCGAAGCGGTTGGTCGCGCCCGGTCCGGACGCCGACCGGCTGGATCTCATCCTGCGTGCGGCAGGCGCCGCGCCGGACCACGGCGAACTGGTGCCGTGGCGATTCGTTGTCATTCCCGACGCCTCGCGGCCCCGGCTTGCCGATGTCTTCGCCGCATCTCTCATCCAGCGCGACCCGAGCGCGACGGCCGATCAGGTGGCCCAGGCGCGGGACAAGGCCTCGCGCGCCCCGTTCCTGATGTTGGCCATTGCCCGCACCGGCACGCCCAGTGAGGAGATACCTGCTTGCGAACGCCTGGTGTCGGCGGGTTGTGCCATTCAGAACGTGCTGCTCATGGCGACGGCACTGGGATTCTCGTCGGCATTGACGAGCGGCAAGGCGGTGCGCTCAGATCCGATGCGCCTCCTGTTTGCGCTGGAAACCGACGAAGAATGCCTTTGCTTCATCAGCATCGGCACGGCCACTCTGCGCAAACCCGAACGCCCACGGCCTGAACCCAGCCGCTACGTCAGCTTTCTTTCTGCGCAGTCATGAGCCAAACCCTCGCCATCGGCGCATTGGGTGCGCAACCAGGCCCGACGTTCTCGGAGCCTTTCGAGATGCTGGAAGCCTGCCATCAGCGCGTCATACGCACGCTCGCCCTGCTTGAACGCCTGCGCACTCACGTGGCCAAACACGGGGCGGATGCGCAGGCTCGCGAAGCCGCAGCCGACGTGATTCGGTACTTCGACGAAGCGGCACCGCAACACCACCGCGACGAGGAGTTCCATGTCTTCCCCGCCTTGCTGGCGCAGGCTGACACGCAGATATGTGCATTGGTAGCCCGGCTGCGCCAAGACCATCTTCAAATGGAAGCACGGTGGCAAGGCGCGCGCAGAGTGCTGCAGACGCTCACGGAGGCGCGCGATGAATTTCTGCGCACTGAGGAAGACGCTGCGCTTGACGCCTTCGCGAGCCTGTATGCCGGACACATCGAGGTGGAAGAGCGTCTCGCCTATCCGGCGGCCCGTTCGTTGCTCGATCCGCCGGCGGTAGCGGCCATGGGGCGAGAAATGGCGCAGCGGCGCGGGGCGCGACCCTAGGCGTACTGCCCCGGTGTGCCGCCGCCGTGGCTGGTGGACAGAGACCCTCGCGGGCGCGACGCGAGTGCGAGATGGATCAGTTGTAAGCCCTCATCACTCTCACGCCGCAGCTGTTCAACCTCGTCGCGCACAGGTTTGGCGTTGGGGCCCGCACCCGCCAGTCGAAGCCGTGTCTCGGCCTCGGTCAGCTTGTCATAGAGCTGTCTCCATTGAGCCAGCTTGAGTTCGACTCTGTGCATCACGACTCCTTGAAGCGACCGCCCCATCGTAGTGCCGCGCGCGCGCACGGACTTGACCCAGGTCAATGGATCAGCTGAATGCCATGATTCTCAAGTTGATCCAGATCAGATGCGGTGGGACCGTCAGGACATATCGTTCACGCATGGACTTTGCCCCCTCGGACCGCGCGCTGCGGATGACCGGCCAGCTTGAGAATTTCATGCAGCGCTACCTGCTGCCCTACAACGCTGCGTGGCACGCCTGCGTCCAGGCCGGCGACTATCCCCCGCCGTTCCTCGAAGACCTCAAACTGCTGGCGCGCGAAGAGGGGCTGTGGAATCTGTTTCTTCCGCGCCTGCGCGACGACGAGCCTGGGACGCGATTGTCGAATCGCGACTACGCACCTTTGGCCGAGGCCATGGGAAGGCTGCCGTGGGCGGCGGAAGTCTTCAATTGCAGCGCACCGGATACAGGAAACATGGAGCTGCTGCATCGCTTTGCGAGCGCCGAACAACATGGCCGCTGGCTCCTTCCCCTCTTACACGGGCGCATCCGATCGGCGTTTGCGATGTCGGAGCCGGACGTGGCTTCGTCCGACCCGACCAATCTGCAAACCAGCGTGAGCCGGGACGGCACCGAGCTGGTCATTAGCGGGCGAAAGTGGTTTATCACCGGCGCCGCGCACCCGCAGTGCAAGGTGCTGATCGTCATGTGCCGTAACGGCGACGCCCTCGATAGCGATCCGCACACACGCCACAGCATGGTGCTCGTTCCGACAGAGACAGCCGGCGTGCAGATGGTGCGCAACATCAGCGTTCTTCACCATCACGCCCCCGAGGGCCATTGCGAAATCCTTCTGCGAGACGTGCGGGTGCCGCAGGACAACCTGCTCGGCCGTTGGGGCGGAGGCTTCGAGATGGCGCAGGCGCGGCTGGGCCCCGGACGGGTGCACCATTGCATGCGCAGCATCGGGCAATGCGAGTTGTCTCTGGAGCTTGCTTGCGAGCGTTCTCTCGAGCGCCGTGCGTTTGGGCAGTACCTGTCGGGATTCTCGAATGTTCAGGAGTGGATCGCGGAATCGCGAATGGAAATCGACCAGGCCCGCCTGCTGGTTTGGCGAACCGCGTGGCTTCTTGACCAGCCCGACGCGGACCCATCCGAGGTCCGGGCGCAGGTCGCGGCCATCAAGGTGGTAACGGCCCGCCTGCAAACGCGCGTGGTGGACCGGGCGATGCAGGCGTTTGGCGCCATGGGCCTGTCGCCCGACACGCCGCTGGCCTACTTCTGGAGCTGGGGCCGGGCCTTGCACCTGATGGACGGTCCGGACGAAGTGCATCTGCGCACGGTGGCGCGCCACGAATTGGCGCGGGCACGCGACCGTGCGGGTGAGTCCGCACCGTATTTCACGACGCCGGAGCAACTGCTGGCTGCCCCGCGCATACGCTGAATATGTATGGCCGCTGGGCGACTTGCTTGACGAGCATCAAGTCCAGGCCCCGACCATCGTCCTAGCATGAGGTGTATCGCACATACACGTTACGGAGCGAAAGATGCCTCACACAGCCCAAGCGAGAGTCGACTTGCGACAGTCGCCGCTACCAGAGCGTCAATCAGAACTCTTCTCCGCTTTCGGGAAGCTTGCGATCGGACAGTCGACGGAACTGGTCAACGACCATGATCCCGAGCCGATGTATTTCCAGCTCGAGGCGCGCGAGCCCGGGTGCTTCAGCTGGGCGTACCTTGAAGAAGGCCACACTTGGCGCGTAGCCATCACCAAGGTGCGAAATCGCATGCCGACGGCCATTGCTGCGGCGCATGCGGCGGCGTCTGAGGAAAACCGAATGGGAAAGGCAAAGATGCTCTGGCGTTGGCTCGCTTTCATATTCGTCCTTTCCTTCGGCGCCCTGGGCTACCTGGGCCTTCAGATCTACCTCACGGCCCCACCCATCCCCACTTCCATCGTGTCACGCACGGGTGAAGTGATCTTCACCGGCGAACAGGTGCAAAAGGGGCAACAGGTCTGGCTGGCCAGCGGGGGCCAGCAACAAGGCAGCGTATGGGGCCATGGCGCTTACGTGGCGCCCGACTGGTCCGCCGACTGGCTGCACCGCGAGGCCCTCGCGCTCCAGGCGATTCGAGTTCATGAACTGCGCAAAGGTCCGTCGACACTCACGGCATCCGAACAGGGTGGCATTGACGCCGCTCTCAAGCAGGAGATGCGCCGCAACACATACGACGCCTCCTCGGGAGTCGTCACCGTGAGCGCGGAGCGCGCGCAGGCCATCCGCGAGGTGGCGCGACACTACGCCTCATTGTTCGGCCACGATCGCGCGCTGGACAAGCTGCGCGGCGACTATGCGATGGTGGAAGGAGTCGTCCCCGACCCGGCCGATCGCGCAGCGCTTACGGCGTTCTTTTTCTGGACCTCATGGGCCGCCGTCACCGACCGGCCTGGCGAGGAGAACCTGTCTTACACGAGCAACTGGCCACACGACCCGCTCGTCGGCAACAAGATGACCGACACGGCTGCCCTGTGGACGATGGTCAGCATCATCCTGCTGCTGGCCGCGATCGCCGCCATGCTGTGGCTGCAAGGCGGCAGCGCGCATGAAGTTAAGGCCGAACCGCCGCAGTCCGACCCGCTGCTGGGCGCCGTGGCCACACCTTCGATGAAAGCAACTCGCAAGTACTTTTTCGCTGTGATCGGGCTCCTGCTGCTGCAGATCGGCATGGGCGTGGTGACGGCGCACTACGCCGTCGAAGGTCAATCGTTCTTCGGACTGCCGTTGGCCCAGGTGCTGCCCTACGTGGTGAGCCGCACTGTGCATACCCAGGTCGGCATTTTCTGGATCGCGACCGCTTGGCTGGCCACGGGGCTGTACATTGCGCCGCTGCTGTCGGGCCGTGAACCCAAGCTGCAGAAGCTTGGCGTTGACGTACTCTTTTGGGCGCTCATCGCCATCGTGGTGGGATCGACCGCCACTGGCTGGCTCGGGACACTTCAGCACCGCGGCGTCGACTTCAGCTTCTGGATCGGCAACCAGGGCCTCGAATTCACGAGCATGGGCCGCGTGTGGCAGATCCTGCTCTTCGTCGGCTTGTTGTTCTGGGTTCTCCTGCTCGGGCGCGGGCTGTGGCCGGCACTCATGAAACCGTCCGAAAGCCGCGGCCTGATCGCGATGGTCTTTTTGTCGGCAACCTGCATTGGCGGCTTTTACGCCAGCTCTCTCGCCTGGGGCCAGCACACCCACTATTCGATGGTCGAGTACTGGCGCTGGTGGCTGGTCCACCTGTGGGTCGAGGGCTTCTTCGAAGTGTTTGCGACGGCCGTGATCGCATTGATCTTCACCCGCCTTGGACTGGTGCGCCCCGAAAGCGCGAACCGCGCCATCGTGGCTGAAACGATCGTGTTTCTCTTCGGCGGCATCCTGGGCACCCTGCACCACTTGTACTGGACGGGCACGCCGACCTCGGTCATTGCCGTAGGCGCGGTCTTCTCCGCACTGGAAGTCGTCCCCTTGACGCTGATCGGACTGGAGGCGTTGCAGACGTGGCGCCGCTCCACCGCCAAGCCCTGGCTCGTCGCCTACAAGTGGCCGGTCATGTGCTTCGTGGCGGTTTCTTTCTGGAACACGGTGGGCGCGGGTCTCCTGGGTTTCGCCATCAATCCGCCGGCATCGCTTTACTACGTGCAGGGGCTGAACATGACGGCTGCTCATGGACACGCCGCCCTCTTCGGGGTGTACGGGATGTTAGGCATCGGGCTCATGCTGTTCTGCCTGCGCGGCCTGTACGCCCGCAACCTGCACGCCGACCGCTTGCTCAAGCCCGCCTTCTGGAGCCTGAACATCGGGCTGGCCATGATGGTCTTCCTCTCGCTCTTGCCCGCAGGCATCTACCAGGCCTGGGCCAGCGTAACGAAGGGGCTTTGGTTCGCGCGTTCAGCGGAGGTCATCCACTCGCCCGTAATGGAAACGCTGGTGTGGATGCGTGTTCCGGGCGACGTCGTCTTCTCGGTAGGCGCCGGTTTCCTCGCCTGGTATGCCATCCGACTGCTGGGCCGCCGCAAGCTTGTTGCACTAACGCTTTCCAGCGGTGCAGCAGTTACGCCCTGATGGCTCCCCCGCCATGAAGCTCACACGGCCTTCACCGGGGCCG
>JBKJTX010000195.1:0-2807 GCA_046590315.1 Ramlibacter sp.
TGCAAGTCGAAGCCGACGGCCGCCGCAGCTGGGCGCTCGGCCGTGACACCGCTGATCCCAAGAACCTACCGGACATCGGCGCACTGGTGGTCGATAAGGGCACGGTGCACTACATTGCGAACGAACATCGCGCGGACATCCACGCCGAATTCGCTATTGACGGACCGCTGGCGCTGCCGAAGCGCGGCGACGCCGCTGCCCCCGCGGCGCCTGCTACGGCATCGTCTGCCGCCAAAATGCCTCTCAGCTTCAATGCCAAGGGCAGTTGGGAAAAGGAAAACTTCGCCGCGAAGGGGCGAACGGGCAATGTGTTGTACCTGAGCGCGCCGTTGCAAAACCCGTTTCCGATCGAAGTGGACGCAACCGCCGGTGCCACCAGCTTGCGCGCGCGCGGCGCGATCGCCAGCTTGGCGACGCTCGACGGCGCCGACGCCGTTTTCGACCTCAAGGGCAAGAACCTGGCGGACCTGTACAAGCTCGTGGGTGTCGTTCTGCCGGCGACGCCCCACTATGTGTTGCACGGCCATTTGACCAAGAAGGGCGAGGCTTGGCGGGTGCGCGACATGAACGGCAAGCTGGGGAGCACCGACCTGGCCGGAGAACTGGAATTCGATCGTGCGCAAAAGGTGCCGCACCTCGCGGGAAAACTCAAGTCGAACTGGCTCGACTTCGCCGACCTGGCGCCCATCATCGGTATGCCCGAAGCGCCGCGCAAGCCGGTGCAGCCAGTAGCGACGGCCGAGCCCGTCAAGACCGGTTTCTTTGGCACGGCGAAGAAGGAGAAAAAGCTGCGCGACCCCAGTCACAAAGTTTTGCCGAACACGACCCTCGATTTTGCGCGCCTGAAGGCCATGAACTCCGAGGTGAGCTACAGCGCAGCCAAAGTGACCAATGCCGGTTCGCTGCCACTGGACCGCGTGGCGATGAACATCCGGTTGAGGGACGGCGTGTTGAACCTCGACTCGATGAACCTCGGCATCGCCGGCGGAACCGTGGCGGGACGAATGAACGTCGACAGCCACAGCAAACCGGCGGTGGTGGAAGTGCATTTGAAGGCGCGCTCGATGGAACTGAACAGGCTTTTCAAGGACATCAACCTCACCAAGACCAGCTTTGGCAAGATTCACGGTGATATCGACCTCAAGGGACGGGGAAATTCCGTGGCGGAGATGCTGGCCTCGTCTTCAGGCAATTTCGCCCTGCTTTTGGGTAAAGGCCAGATCAGCAACCTGTTGCTCGAATTCGTGGGCCTGGACGGCGGTGAGATTTTCAAATTCCTGCTGCGAGGCGACCACAACGTCGCGGTGCATTGCGCCGCCACGGCCTTCGACGTGAAAGGCGGCGTCATGACCAGTCGCGCCCTGGTACTGGATACGGAAGACACCGTTGTCTACGGTGAAGGCAACGTCAATTTCGCAACCGAAGCGTTGGACCTGTATTTCCGGCCCTATCCCAAGGACAAAAGCATCTTGAGCCTGCGTTCGCCGCTCAAAATCTCGGGCACGCTCGGTGCGCCCCAGGCCGGGCCGGACAAAGGCGCGGTGGCGGGCAGGGTCGTGGCCGCACTGGCGCTTGGCGCCATCAACCCTTTGCTCGCCCTCGCGGCCACCGTCGAAACTGGGCCGGGCAAGGACGCTGATTGTCGCGCCGTGCTCCGTGACGCGGCCACGCCGGGCGCCGGGGCGCGCGTGGAAGAACTGGCACGCGTTCAGCAGAAAGCTGCCGCCGAATTGGGCGGCCCGCCGCGCCGTCCGCCCTTGGGTGGCGCGGTTCCTCGCGCAGCCTTGCCAGCTTCTACGCCCAACGCCCGGCGCTGAGGGGTTGACAGCGGCTGGAAGCGGCCCAAAACTGCCTGATTGAGCGCAACTTCGGAGAAGTCTTGATTCATTTCATATTGCATGACCCACGCGACACGGTTGCGGTGGTGGTAGTCGAGGGCGTGAGGGCGGGAACGGCGCTGACGGGCTGGCTGATGGATGACGACAAGATCGTGCACCTGGTCGCTCAGCAGGACATCCCGATGGGGCACAAGATCGCGCTGCGCGACATGGCGCCCGGTGAGACGGCCGTGAAGTACGGAATCGACATGGGCAAGGTCGTCGCGCCCATTCAGGCGGGCCAACACGCCCATGTGCACAACATCAAAACCAAGCGGTGGTAATTCGCATGACCATCCTCAACTCCGAAACCACCTTCCTCGGTTACCGCCGCGAGAACGGCCGCGTAGGCGTGCGCAATCACGTCATCGTCCTGCCCCTGGACGACCTTTCCAACGCTGCGGCGGAGGCCGTGGCTCACAACATCAAAGGCGCGCTGGCGATCCCGCATCCCTACGGCCGGCTGCAGTTCGGCGCCGACCTGGAGCTGCACTTCCGCACTCTGATCGGTACCGGGTCGAACCCGAACGTCGCGGCCGTGGTGGTGATCGGCATCGAGCCGGCCTGGACCAAGCTCGTGGCCGATGCCATCGCCAAGACCGGCAAGCCCGTGCAGAGCTTTTCGATCTCGCAGAACGGCGATCACGAGACGATCCGAAAGGCGTCGATAGCCGCCCGCGAACTGGTGCAATGGGCCACGGAGAAGCAGCGCGAGTCCTGCTCGATCTCGGACCTGTGGGTGTCCACCAAGTGCGGTGAGTCCGATACGACCTCGGGCTGCGGCGCCAACCGGACCGTCGGCAACGCCTTCGACAAGCTGTACGGTCTGGGCACCACGCTGTGCTTCGGCGAGACGAGCGAACTCACCGGCGGTGAACACCTGGTGGCCGAACGCTGCCGCACGCCGAAGGTGCGCGACGAGTTCATGGC
>JBKJTX010000236.1:0-5421 GCA_046590315.1 Ramlibacter sp.
CAATATCGCCATCGCGGCCGCCCCGTCCGGCGGTATGGAGGCGGCCATGAATGCCGGCATGGTCGCGTAAAGGGCGGACAGAGCCGCGCCTTGCTGCTGGGCGACGCCGAGGGCGACTTGCAGGCGCAGCCGCGCAGTTGGAGACGGGTCCAGGTGCACCAACACCTGCTTGATGGAAGAAGTCATGGGGTCTCCAGTTCATTGGTTCAGCTCGTCCGCTGCTTACACAAGCACCGGCTTGTCCGGCAATTCGTTCCTGTCATGGCTGTCGGATGGAAAGTGCTGCTTCAGATGCCGCGTGACGGCCTGTACGCCATTCACCACACCACCCTCGAAGTCCGACTGCCTGAAGGCAGCCTCCATCTGGCGACAGACTTCGTTCCACTCGTGCGAATGCACCTTCGCGTGGATGCCTCGGTCGGCAACGATCTCCACAGCCCGGTCCGCGAGCAACAGGTAAATCAGCACGCCGGAGTTCTGCTGGGTGTCCCAGATACGCAGTTGGGAGAACAGCTCGATCGCCCGCTCTCGAGGCGACTGCCCTTTGAACAATGGCGCACCGTCCAGCGCTCCTTCGACAGCGAAACGGATTTCCCCGACGTGCTCGCCCTCGCTGGCCCTGATGGCTGCTTCGATCTTGTTCAAGGTGCTGCGGCCGAAGGCGCGCCGCACCTGGCCGTCAGTCACCAGCAGATGCTTCACGATGCGCTTGATGTTCATGGCTACCACCTTCCCGTAGCACCGCCGCCACCAAAGCCGCCGCCGCCGCCGCTGAAGCCACCGCCGCCACGACCACCCCGGCCGCCGCCGTAGTAGCCGCCCATGCCGTGCCCGAGGATGCCGGCGCCACCTAGCAAGGTGACGAACAGCGCGACCACGCCAGCGACCAATGCCATTGAGAGGGCACCGACCACAAACCAGGCAATCACCGCGACCACGCCGCCCGTGACCAGTGAGCCGGGTACTTTGCCGAGCGTGGAGCGCAGCACACCGCCCACGGCGAGGGCAAGAATGAACAGCATGGGCGCGTATTGCTGGACATCACCTATGCCCTGGCTGGACGCGGAGGCGGGAGCGGGCAATGGCTCGCCGTCAACGACGCGGATGACTTGTTCGACACCGGTGGTGATACCGCCATAGAAGTCCTGGTTCTTGAACCGCGGCAGGATGGTCTCGCTGATGATGCGTTTGCTGGTGAGATCGTTGAGCGCTCCCTCCAGGCCATAGCCAACTTCGATACGCATCGCCCGATCGTTCTTGGCGATGACGAGGATCGCACCGTCATCCACCTTCTTGCGTCCGAGCTTCCATTGCTCGGCCACGCGCAGGGCATATTGTTCGATCTCCTCCGGCGCTGACGAAGCGACCATCAGCACGGCCAGCTGACTGCCTTTCCTGGCTTCGAAAGATGTCAGCGTTTGTTCCAGCGCGGTCTTCTGTTCTGCAGTCAACGTGCCGGTCTGGTCAATCACATGCCCGGTCAGCGGCGGCACCGCCACCTGCGCTGCGCTCAGTGGCGACCAGAACGCGCACACCAACAGGCTTGCGGACAGCAGCGCTCTGCCGACTTGCAAGGCACTGCCAAGGCGGCTGCTCGCCATCACTTGGACGCCCCGGATCCGGCGACAGCGGGCTTCGCCGGAGCGGTGTCGAATCCGACGCTCGGCGGCTTCGCGATGTCTCTTTCGTTCTCGACGGCGAAGGTCGGCTTTTCCTTGTAGCCGAACACCATCGCGGTCAGGTTTGACGGAAAGGACCGTACGGTCACGTTGTAGTCCTGGACGGTCTTGATGTAGCGGTTGCGTGCCACGGTGATGCGGTTCTCGGTGCCTTCGAGTTGGGCCGACAGGTCGCGGAATCCCTGATTGGCTTTCAGATTCGGGTACTGTTCCGAGACCACCATCAATCGGGATAGCGCACCGGTCAACTCACCCTGTGCCTGCTGAAACTTCTGGAATGCGGCGGGATCGTTGATCAGTTCCGGGGTGGCCTGGATGGAGGTGGCCTTCGCGCGCGCTTCGATCACCTTTGTCAGGGTGTCCTGCTCGAACTTCGCCTCCCCCTTGACCGTGTTGACGAGGTTCGGAATCAGGTCCGCACGGCGCTGGTACTGGTTGATGACCTCGGCCCACCCCGCCTTCACCTGCTCGTCGGTCGTCTGGAAGGTGTTGTAGCCGCAGCCGCTGAGGCCGAGCGTTGAGACTGCGGCCAAAGTGACCGCCACGGCAGTTATCGCCGCCCTAAGTTGTTTGCGCATTTTCGTTCTCCAATTGATGTTGCATGGTGAGTTCTACGGGGGTTGAAGGCTTCAGGCTGGCATCAGAGGCGGGCAGCATCGAGTCGAGCCAACCAACAACGGTGTCCAGCGCAAGGTGGTAGTTGCCCACCTGGCAGTGGTTTTGCGCGCTTTCCGCCCGAGTGAACAGCCGTGCCGTGACCGATCGTGCGTTTGTCAGCGAAGCGATCTGGCGATGCCACTGCGCGAGCGGAACGTAGTGGTCCTCACTGCCGGCCAGCAACAGCACGTCTTGGGTGACAGAACTGGACATGTCTGTAGTGCGGAACTGCCTGATCCGGCAAAGGAACTCGTACGGCGAAGTGGTGCCTGTCACGTGCATCCCTTGCTGGACGCCCCATTCAACAACCGGGCTTTGCTTTGTCACGCGCCGCACCATCAGATTGACGAGGCGGCCCGCCCGGAATTGGAGCAGGACACCCAGAACCGTGCGGAGTGCTGGACGCGTCTGGCGCAGAACGACTTCAAAAAAGTCCGTAAGGACGTCGAAGGCGACGATTCGTTCCACCCTGGGTTCGCGGGCGGCCCGCAGCGCGAGACAGCCCCCCAGCGAAAGCCCGATCAGCGTGACCCTCTCCACCTTGAAGTGGTCCAGCACCGCAGTGACGGCTGTCTGCCACTGTGCTGTCATGGGCAGGCCTGACTCGGCGAGTGCGCCACCCTGGCCGGGCCCCTCGAACGCGATGACGTCGTAGCCCGCGTCGCGCAGGAAGAGGAATGCTTCCATCAGTTCTTCGATCGAACTGTCGAAGCCGCCGAAGAACACGATGGTCGATTTTGCCTGCACAGGTTTAAACCGGTAGGCGGGCAGGAACCCACGATGTTGCCGGTCGGCGTAGGAAACGGCGTGGCGGTCGTCTGGCCTCAGGCCATAGACTGACCTGATGGTCTGAAGGAAGCTGTTGCGGGCCGCAGGCCGGTCGGGGTCGTCCGGCGCCATGAAGAATTCGGCCGATCGCCAGTAGAAGGCCGCGCGCAACTGATGACCTCGTCGGGAGGCATCGCTCGCGAGTGCGAGAAATTCCTGTTTCCAGTCGGCATAACTCACGATGCGCGACGCAGCCGACCGCATGTCGACAAGCATTTCTGGCTGGCCCACCCATCCAAACCACCGATTCATCTGGAAGTTGAGGCTCATGTCCGGGTGCAGGTAGTGATACCCGACCGGAAACGCGATCAACCTGTTGGGACCCGGGGTGCTTTCAGTCATGAACCCGCCCGGCAGTCAGGCGGCGCGCCCCTGCGAGCATCTCGCGCACGCCGGCGCTGATGGCTGTGGCCAGCGTGATGCGGTTCGAAGGATGCACGATGGTGTCGCAGCTGACGATGTCGGCGGCACCGGCAGCACGAAGGTCCTCAAAGGCCGAGTCAGCGAAGATTGCGTGAACCGCAACGCAGGCTGGCGCTGCCAGACCAGCCCGGCGCAGGTGGCCGACGGTTTCGATCAAGGTTCTTGCCGTGGAAACGATGTCGTCGACGAGCACCGGCGTGCGCGCGCGCCAGCGCTCGACTTCCGGCACTGAGACCACCACGTCGCGGTCTCCGCGTCGTTCCTTGGTCAGGACCACGAAGGGAGCGTCGGCGCCACGGGCTACTTCCCGCACCCATTGCGCGCTCTCCTCGTCAGGCCCAACCACCAGCGGCTGCCTCACGTTGGCGTGCACCCAGGCGGCGACGTCCGGCGCGGCGTGGACCACCCGGGTCGGAATCGAATAAACCTGCGCGAGGTCAGTGATGCGGTGCAGGTGCGGATCGACCGTGACCAGCCAGTCGACGTGGCGAGCGATCCAGCCACTCACGTGCACGGCGCTGGCGGTTTCGCCGGGCTTGAACTGGCGGTCCTGCCGCATGTAAGGCAGGTAAGGCGCGACGAGGCCGACCGACACCGCGCCGCCCTCGCGCAGCGTGTGCGTCAGCAAGAACAGCGGCACCAGCTTGGCATCGGGCCGGTCGAGTGTGCAAACGATCAGTGCGTGGCGGCCGTCAACGGCACCTTCGATGCAAACATGCGATTCGCCGTCGGGAAAGTGGCGCACCGTCGCCGCAACCCGTTCCAGCGCCAGCGCCGCCGTCAGCTGGTCGGCCAGCACCTCGTTACCCGGCGTCGAAATCACGACGGCGGTCATCGCGCCACCTCGGCGCCGAGCGTGATGATGGGATGTGTTCCAAGGTATTCCTTCGCATAGGTGAGTTCGCCGGGGGCCTCGGCGTGGAGCGTGAACAACGGCTGTCCACGCTCCACGGGGTCGCCCAGGCCAACGTGCAGTTCAAGTCCCGCCGTTGCGGCGTCGGGGGCCCCGGCCAGCTTGGCAACACGCGCCAGCCGGCGGCTGTCCATCCCCGCAACGTACCCACTGCGCTCAGCCATGATCGACTCGCGCAACGGCGCGACGCCGGGCGTTCGCAGGCCCCCCTGGGCTTCACAGATCGCCTGGAACTTGTCCCAGGCGGCGCCGCTGTCAAGCAGTCGCCTCGCCTCGGAATCGCCGCTACCGGGCGGGCTGTGGCCACAGAACTCCAATAGTTCACCCGCGAGCGCCAGCGATCGCATGCGCAGATCGACTGGCGCCGAGGCGGCACCCCGCAGGACTGCCAGCACGTCGTGCGCTTCGAGGGCAGGGCCGATGCCGCGCCCGACTGGTTGCGTGCCGTGGGTGCGCACCACCCGCAGCTGTATGCCGTGGGCGGCGGCAACCTGTTCCAGCAGGGCCTGCAGCCGCCCTGCATCCTCGTCGCTGCGCACCTTGGCAGTGGGGCCGACGGGAATGTCGATCAGCGCGTGCGTGGCGCCCGCGGCGATCTTCTTGGACAACACCGACGCGACAAGTTGCGCATCGCTGTCGATGTCGAGCGGGCGCTCGACCTGGATCAGGATGTCATCGGCGGGACTCAGGCTCAGAGCCCCGCCCCAAACAAAGCAGCCACCTTGGCGTTCGACCACCTTGCGCATCTGTGACAGGTCCAGGTCGACGCGCGTCAGGGTCTCCATCACGTCGGCTGTTCCGGCGGGTGAAGTGATTGCGCGGGACGACGTCTTCGGCATGGTCAGTCCGGCTGCCACGGCGATGGCAACAACGATCGGGGTGGTGCGGTTGCCGGGCAGCCCGCCAACACAATGCTTATCG
>JBKJTX010000005.1:0-17154 GCA_046590315.1 Ramlibacter sp.
CCGCAGGATCGGTGTCATCACCCAGTACAAGTCGCACAGCCTGTTGCGTCACCTGCAGAAGGGCTGGGGCTTCCTGCGCTGGGAGATGAACGAGTTCGTCGAGCTGTTGCCGGCGCAACAGCGGACCAACGAGGAGCACTGGTATCGTGGAACCGCCGACGCCGTCTACCAGAACATCGACATCCTGCGCGCGTACAACCCGGCCTACATCCTGGTGCTGGCGGGTGACCACATCTACAAGCAGGACTACTCGCTGATGCTGTTGGACCATGTGGAGAGCGGCAGCCGTTGCACGGTGGGCTGCATCGAAGTGCCGCGCATGGAGGCCACCGCCCTGGGCGTGATGCACATCGACGACAAGCGTCGCGTCACCGACTTCCTTGAAAAGCCAGCCGATCCGCCGCCGATGCCGGGCAAGCCGGACCGCGCATTGGGCAGCATGGGCATCTACGTCTTCAATGCCGACTATCTGTATCAGCTGCTCGAACAGGATCTGGCTGACGAAACGTCGGACCACGACTTCGGCAAGAACATCATCCCGCGCGTCGTGAACGAAGGCGAAGTCCTGGCGCACCCGCTCAATATGTCGAGTGTTCCGGCGGAGTCGCGCCACAACCCCTACTGGCGGGATGTCGGGACCGTCGACGCTTTCTGGTCCGCCAACCTCGATCTGGCCTCCAACATGCCGGAGCTGAACATCTACGACCGCGACTGGCCGATCTGGACCTATCAGGAGCAGCTGCCGCCTGCAAAATTCGTGCCCGATGAGAACGGACGGCATGGCGTAACGGGCAACGTGCTGGTGTCGGGCGGCTGCATCGTGGCGGGTTCGGACATTCGCGACGCCGTGCTTTTCTCCAACGTGCGAGTGCATTCGTCCTGCACCATCCAGCAGGCGGTGATCCTTCCCGGCAGCGAGATCGGCCGCGGGTGCCGGCTCTCTAAAGTCGTGATCGACCGCGGTTGCACGTTGCCGGCAGGCATGGTGATCGGCGAAGATGCAGAATTTGACGGACAGCGCTTTCACCGCAGCGACGCCGGCGTGGTGTTGGTCACTGCGGAGATGTTGGCCCGGCTCTAGTGGCACGTCAGGTCACGTCCCGCGCTGCCGTCCTTACTGCCTCGGGCCGCCGTCCTACATCCACTTCGTAGCCCGGCCATTAGATTCAGGCGAGCACCAACTCATCCACGGAACCGTCCTCCATGCAACCGGCCTCGGCCCGCTTCAGCGACTCTGTCGCCACCTTCTTTCGCCGCGTGGGCTCGGCCCTCGCTAGGCATCCGTTCATCGCGCTGGCGAGTGTGGTGCCGCTGGCGCTTGCCGCACTGGTCGCGTATGTGTTGGTCATCATTCCTCTTACGCCGAGTATCGACAACATTAAAAAGTCGAAGGCGGAACAACCCACGGTCATTCTTTCCGCCGACGGCAAGGAACTGGCCGTCTTCAAGCGCGCCAATCGCGAATGGGTCAAGCTGGCAGACGTGTCTCCGAACGTGCTGGCCGCGCTGCTTGCGACGGAGGATCATCGGTTTTTCGAGCACCACGGCCTGGATCTGCGGCGCACGCTGTCGGCCGCGGTGCGCTCCCTGCGCGGCGATCTGCAGGGCGGCTCCACCATCTCGCAGCAGCTGGCACGCAACCTGTACCCGGACGAGATTGGCCGCGCCGCCACCGTCACGCGCAAGGTGAAAGAAGCCATCACGGCGATAAAGATCGAGTCGGTGTACAGCAAGAATGAGATTCTGGAGATGTACCTCAACACGGTGCCTTTTCTTTACAACGCGTACGGCATCGAGATGGCGGCTCGCACCTATTTCGACAAATCGGCCGACGAGCTGGACGTGCTTCAGTCTGCGACCTTGATCGGCATGTTGAAAGGGACGAGCTACTACAACCCCGTGCTCAACCCCGAGCGCGCAATGCAGCGGCGCAACACGGTGCTGGCACAGATGGTGAAGCACAGCAAGCTCAAGCCTGCCGAGTTCGACACATTGAAGATGAAGCCCCTGGCTCTGGAATTCGAGCGCCAGGAGGAAGACATCGGCACTGCGCCGCACGTGTCGCAGCAGCTGCGCCGCTGGCTCATCAGCTGGGCCGACAAACATGGCTACAACATCTACGCTGATGGCCTGGTGGTGCGCACCACCATCGACTCCCGGCTGCAGCAGATGGCGGTCGAGGCGTTGCAGCGCCAAGCCGACAAGTTGCAAAAGAACGCCGATGCGGGTTGGGGCAAACGCATGGGCGCCCCGGCCAACAAGCAACTGGTGGCGGACTTCGTGCGCGAAACCGCGGAGTACAAGGCCGCGCGCGCAACTGGCTTGGACGATGCGGAGGCGGTGAAGAAAATCCAGGCCGATACCGAATTCATGCAGAAGCTGTGGAGCTCTAAAACCCAGTTACAGGCCGCGTTCATGGCGCAGGACCCGACCAATGGCCACATCCTGGCGTGGGTCGGCAGCCGCGACTTCAAGCAGGACCAGTTCGACCACGTGCAGCAGGCCCGGCGCCAGCCCGGCTCTACCTTCAAGCCCTTCGTCTACGGCGCCGCCTTCGACCAGGGCATCAGCCCATCCGAGATGTTGATCGACCAGGCGGTGGAAATCCGCATCGACGCCAAGACAGTCTGGAAACCGGGCGATGCGCACGGCTCGACCGGCCTGCCCACATCGCTGCGCGACGGTCTCGTGTTTTCCAAGAACACCATCACGGCACAACTGATGCAGCGAGTCGGCCCCGCCCGCGTTGCGCAGGTTGCCTACGCGATGGGCGTTCGCCACAGCAAGCTCGACCAGGTGCCATCGCTTGCCCTAGGTACCAGCCCCGTGACTTTGAAAGAGATGGTGTCCAGTTACAGCACCATCGTCAACACCGGCGCCTACATCGAGCCGGTGCTGGTGACCCGCATCGAAAACCGTGCGCACGAAGTGCTGGAGCAGTTTCGCTCGCGAGCGCCTGAACAGGGCTTGTCGGCACCCGCGGCGCAGACCCTGCTGGACGTCATGCGCGGTGTGATCGAGAAAGGCACGGGCGCGGGCATTCGCAGTGTCTTCGGCCTGCAAGGCGATCTCGCCGGCAAGACCGGCACCACGCAGGACAACACCGACGGCTGGTTCATCCTGATGCATCCGCAACTGGTCTCGGGCGCGTGGGTCGGCTTCAATGACAACCGCATCACGATGGGCGACGCGTGGGGTCAGGGTGCGCGCAACGCGCTCTACATCGTCGGCGACTTCTTTCAGCAGACGGCCAAGGCCCGCGTGGTGGACATGAAGGCGCAGTTTGCGGCCCCACGCGACAGCGGTCTGCAAGACCCCTCGATGTTGGGCAAGCTGAACGATCTTCTGGGCGGCAACTTCGCTGCGCCCTCGCCAGACGGGCAAGGCCAGCCGACCGTCGTCGCCGAGCCGCAGCCGGGCACCATCTTGATGTCACCGGACCCGGTTGCCACCGCGTCGCCGGCGCCATCGCGACCGGCGTTCGTCGAGCCACGGGTGATCGCCGCGCCGACACCTGGATTCGACCCTGCTTTGCAGCAGCGCAGCTCCGACTCGCAGTGGCGCACCGAGCGACAGCCGACCATTGAGTACTCCACGGAAGAGCGGCGCCCGCCGCCGGCCAGTGAACTGGGTGCAGGAGGGGCGCAACCGCAGGGGGAATTGCGGCCGATGAGGCCGGGCGAGGGTGGCGTCCGCATCCTGCGCGAGGTGAGTCCGGTGGAGGCTCAGACGCGGCCCTAATCGGACACTAAGACTGCGCACGCGACAATGTCGCGGTGAATCCGTACTTCGACCCCACCAAGCCGCACCACCGAGCGCGCGGCTTTCAAAACAACTACATCGAATTCGAAGCAAAGGGCCTCGCGCAGGTGCTGCGGTGGCAGCGCGATGCACGCAAGGCAGGCCTGCCGCGGCCACCCTTGGCACCGACACCCCGGGTCGCGCCGAATCTGGAAGCGCTGCACGCTTACCGGCACAACACGCGCATCGCGATGCCGAGCGCAACGTGGGTAGGCCACGCGACTGTGCTGGTCCAGATGGGTGGCCTGAGCCTGCTGACCGATCCGATGTTCTCGGACCGGGCGTCACCCGTCGCCTTCGCAGGCCCCCGGCGCCATCAGCCGCCGGGCATCGCCCTTTGCGATCTACCGCACATCGACCTGGTCCTCGTCTCGCACAATCACTACGACCACCTGGACGCGGCATCGGTCACGGCCCTCAAGCGGCAGCCCGGCGGATCGCCGCTGTTCGTGGTGCCGCTGGGCCTCAAGCCCTGGCTGACTGCACGCGGAATCACCAACGCGATCGAACTGGATTGGTGGGACAGCCACACCATCGCCAGTAGTGAAGTGGAGGTGGTGCTGGTGCCGGCGCAGCATTGGTCGTCGCGCAACATCGGCGACCAGCTGGCGACCCTGTGGGGCGGTTTCGCCGTCTTCAGCCCCGACTGCCACATGATCTTCGCCGGCGACACCGCCTACTCGCGCGATTTCACAGACATCGCCACGCGATTCGCCGATCGCCAGGCGCCCGAGCGCGGCGGCGGATTCGATCTCGCGCTGTTGCCCATCGGAGCCTACGAGCCGCGTTGGTTCATGGCCGATCAACACGTCAACGTCAAAGAGGCGGTGCAAATTCACCGCGACCTGCGTGCCAAACGCTCGCTAGGAATCCATTGGGGCACATTTGAGCTTGCCGACGAATCGCTCGACGCACCACCCGCCGAACTGGCGGTGCTGCGGCAACGAGAGAATCTGGCGCCGGATGAATTCTTCGTGATCGCGCTCGGCGAAACCCGCGCGCTGCCGCCGCGAGCGCAAAAGCTTTAGTCGCGCGGCAAACCCTCTGCGCGCGCCAGCAACAGCGCCTTCTCTCGCTCGTTCGCGGCCAGAGCCGCAGCGCGAAGCAGCTCGACGCGGGCCTCCCCGTTGCGTCCGAGCTTGGCCAGCAAGTCGGCTCGAACGCTCGGCAACCACTGGTAGTTTTGCAGGGCCTTTTCCGCGCCGAGCGTCTCGACGATGGCCAGACCTGCGGCGGGACCGTAAGCCATGCCCACGGCGACCGCGCGATTGAGCTCTACGACCGGCGACGGTGCGACTTGCGCCAGCGCGTCGTACACGGCCGCTATGCGTACCCAATCGGTTTCCGAAGCCACCGCAGCCCGCGCGTGGCAAGCAGCGATCTCCGCCTGCAATGTGTAGGGGCCCAACGCGCCGCCTGGCGATTTTGCCCGCTGCAATGCGACGAGCCCACGGCGAATCAGCAGCCGGTCCCAGCGCCGGCGCTCCTGCTCCAGCAACAGCACCGGGCGCCCCTGCGCATCGGTTCGCGCAGCGGCGCGGGACGCTTGCAGCTCCATGAGCGCGACCAGTCCGTGAACTTCCGATTCGTTGGGCGCGAGTTCGGCCAGCATCCGCCCCAAGCGCAGCGCCTCGTCGCAAAGCGCTGGACGCATCCAGTCCTCACCGGCGGTCGCGGTGTAGCCCTCGTTGAAGATGAGGTAGACCACTTCCAGCACCGACGCGAGGCGCTCGCGCAGCGCATCGCCGGGCGGCAGCTCGAAAGGTGCACGCGCTTCCGTCAAGGTCCGTTTGGCGCGCACGATTCGCTGAGCCACCGTGGCTTCGGGCACGAGGTACGCGCGGGCGATCTCGTGCGTCGTCAGGCCGCCGAGCAATTTGAGCGTCAGCGCCACCCGCGCCTCGGTCGAAAGCACCGGATGACAGGCCGTGAAGATGAGGCGCAGCATGTCGTCGCCGATCTCGTCCTGGCGCGCGGCATCGAGGGCGTCGACGAAGTCCGGCACAACGAGGGCCTCTTGCGCCTCGAGGTCATGGCCGATTTCCTGGAGCTTTGCATCCAGAACTTTGGCGCGCCGCAGGTGATCGAGCGCGCGGTTCTTCGCGGTGGTCATGAGCCACGCGGCCGGCTTGTCGGGCACGCCCTCCGTGGGCCAGCGCTCCAGCGCGGCGACCAGTGCGTCCTGCGCCAACTCCTCCGCCAGACCGAGGTCGCGCACCATGCGCGCCACGCTGGCGACGATCTTGGCCGACTCGATGCGCCAGACGGCATTGATCGCCTGATGCGTCGCCGAGTGCATGCGCAGCCGGAATTACGCTTGAGGCGGCGTTGCGTTGGGGTCCATGTACACGAGCTCCCAGATGTGCCCGTCCAGGTCGGTGAAGCCGTGGCCGTACATGAAGCTGTGATCTTGCGGCGGATTGGGCGCGGTGCCACCAGCGGCGATAGCCTTCTTGACGAGGTCGTCCACCTCCGCCCGGTTCTCGCACGACAGGCACAAAATTGCCTCGGTGCTCTTGGTGGCGTCGGCAATGGGCTTCTTGGTGAAAGTCTGGAAGAAGGGCTCGACCAGCAGCATGGTGAAAATGTTGTCGGCAATCACCATGCAGGCGCCCTGCTCGTTGGTGAACTTCGGGTTGAACGTGAAGCCCAGGGCGCCGAAGAAGGCCTTGCTACGCTCCATGTTCTTGATGGGGAGGTTGACGAAGATTTGACGTGACATGAGTGCTCCTTTTATTTTCGGCATTAGACAGGTATCAGTTTCACTCCATGCCGATCTGCTTGAACCGCGCCTGCGTTTCCGCGCTCGCCAGGCCCTCGAAGTCCTCCATCTCGAAGTGCTGCCGAACTTCGATTTCGGCGGGCTGACCCTCACCCACCGGATTGGGAAAGCGCCGCGACCACTCCAGCGCCTCGTCACGGTTGCGCGCCTGGATCAGGGTGTAGCCAGCGATCAGTTCCTTGCTCTCGGTGAAGGGGCCGTCGACGACGGTTCGCTTGCCGCCCTCGTAGCGAACACGCCAGCCCTTGCTGCTGGGCTGCAGGCCGGCTGCGTCCAGCAACACGCCGGCCTTGGCCAGTTCTTCGTGGTAGCTGGCCATCGCCTGGAACATCTTCTCGCTGTTCGCAGGAAAGCGACCGGCTTCGGAATCGGGCGTGGCTTTGACGATGATCATGAACTTCATGGCTTGCTCCTTGAAAAAGTTCGACTCTGATCAAACGACGAAGTGGGCCCCCGGGTTTCGACAGCCGTAGCTACCTATCTAACTAGGTATAGCAAGGGCCGGTCGAGCGGACTTCGACCGTGGCCCACTCGGCAGCTGGGCATTCGCGGGCGATCGCCACGGCTTCTTCTCGCGTGCCGCAGTTGACGAGGAAGAACCCACCGATCATTTCTTTCGCTTCGGCGAAGGGGCCATCCAGAACTTGCACCCGGCCATTGCTGACCTTGACGCGGCTCGCGTCGCTTTGTGAACTGAGCGATTCGACCGCCATCAGGACGCCGCGCTCTTTCAGCTCGCCCGCAAACTGCAGCATGCGTTCGTACACCGCATGGCCTTCGGCTTCGCTTCGCTGGGCGCGTTGGCCGACTTCTTCGTGGATCAGGAGCATGTAGGGCATGGAGCCTCCGGGGGTGTTGTAGGCGCTGACGCGCCCCGGGCATTCAATCGACGAAGAAGTCGGGGATGAAGTTTGTCGTTCCGGGCTTCACAGCGTACTTGTCCAAGTCCGTGATGCCGTGCGCCGCGAGCAGCTCATCGTCGATGTAGAAGTTGCCGCTGTTGCTGCTCGCGCTGGTGAGGATCAAGTACGTCGCGTCCGCAAGGATTTCCGGCGTGCGACACATGTTGACGTCCACGCCCGGAATCATCTGCAAGGCGGCGGTGGCGATGGCGGTGCGCGGCCACAGGCTGTTGACTGCGATGCCGTACTTCTTGAACTCACCCGCGTGACCGAGCGTGCACATGCTCATGCCGTACTTGGCCATGGTGTAGGCCGTGTGCGGTGCAAACCAGTGTTGCTTCATCGACAGGGGCGGCGACATATTCAGCACGTGCGGGTTGCGCCCGGCCACCGCAGATTTTTTTAGTTCAGGCAAGCAGGCCTGCGTGCAGAGGTAGGTGCCGCGCGCGTTGATGCTGTTCATCAGGTCGTAACGCTTCATCGGTGTGTGCTCGGTGTCCGTCATGCTGATGGCACTGGCGTTGTTGATCAGGATGTCGATGCCGCCAAACGTCTCGACGGCTTTGGCGATGGCGGCGAGTACCGCTTCCTCTTCGCGAATGTCGACTTGCAACGGCAGCGCCTGGCCCCCGGCGGCTTTGATTTCCTCGGCCGCGCTGTAGATCGTCCCCGGTAATTTCGGATTCGGGTCGGTGGTCTTGGCGGCGATCACCACATTGGCGCCGTCGGCAGCCGCGCGCTTGCCGATGGCCAGGCCGATCCCGCGTGACGCGCCTGTAATGAACAGGGTCTTGCCTTTCAGGCTCATGGAATGCTCCTCAGAATTGGGCTGCACGCATCACAGCTTCGAAAAATCGGGCTTGCGCTTTTCGAGGAAGGCGCCGAAAGCTTCCTTCGCGGCGGGTTGGCTCAGCATGCGCGAAAAGCTCTCGCCCTCGGCGTCCATCTGCTGCAGCACCAACTCCTGCAGACCCCTCTTCATGAGGCGCTTGGTTTCAATCAACGAGCTGATGGGCTTGCCAGCGAGCTTGCGCGCAGCCGCTTGCGCGACATTGCTGGCCTCGGTCGGCGGGACCACCCGATTCACCAGGCCGACTTCCAGCGCGGCTTCAGCCATGAACGGCTCGCCCAGCAACAGTGCCTCCGCCGCGCGGTGATAGCCCATCATCTGGGGAACCAGCAAGCTCGACGCCGCTTCCGGACACAGCCCCAGGTTGACGAACGGCATGGAGAACGCGGCGTTGTCGCCGGCGTACACGAGGTCGCAATGGAGCAGCATGGTGGTGCCAATGCCCACGGCCGGACCGCACACGGCGGCCAACAATGGCTTGGGGAAAGCGGCGATGCCGCGCAGAAAGCGGAACACCGGCGAGTCTTTGCCAGCCGGCGGCTTGTTCAGAAAGTCGCCAATGTCATTGCCGGCGCTGAACACGGTTTCGTGCCCCTGCAACACGACGACGCGCACCGACGCGTCGGATTGCGCCGTCGCGACCGCATCGGCCATCGCGGCATACATGGCGCTCGTGATCGAGTTCTTGCGGGCCAGGCGATTGAAGGTGATGGTCATCACACCGCCTTCGGTGTGGACCAGGATGTCGTTGCTCACGTCGTTGTTCATGTCGTTGCTCATGGTGTTGCTCATTCCTTGTAGTAGACAACCTGGTGGGTCGTGGCAAGCAGCTCTCCCGCCTCGTTCCAGAGCTGCGCGTGTTGGTCAAAGTAGCCGTTGCGAAAGCCCTGCCCTTGCACCTGGCCTTGCAGGTAACCGGTGCCCGTGGCCGCGAGCTGTTCGCTGCTCGCATGAAAGTAGACAGTCATCGATACCGTGCCGATGGGAACAAAAGTCGCGCGGCGCAACCAGATGCGCGGAAAAAACGTATCGGACAGGGCCGCGAGCGACGCGAAGTCGAGCGGCCGCGCGGGTTCGTCCCGCATCCATACGCGCGTGCGGCTGTCGGCGCTATCGCGGCCGTCCCACGCTGCTGGAAACCCACCCTCAATAAAACGGATGTCGTAGCGGTTCATCCATTCCACGCGGCCCCGCCGCCCCCGCGCCGGCAGGTCTTGCGGGAGCGGCGCGTGCGGCATGGATGCCTCGTCGCTGCTCCAGGTCTGGCGGCGGACGGCCGTGAACACGGTGCCCGTGAGCATGGTCTCGCCGCCTTGTTTCACCTCCACGGTCCAGTGCTGCGTGGAGCGATTGGTACGCGCCGGCGTCGCGTGGACGAAGAAGGGCCCATCGGCCAGCGCTGCGGCAAAGTTGACCGTCAACGCCAGGGGCTCTCCCAGGCGCTGCGGATGCTGCAACACAGCGTTGAGCGCCTGCGCCGCCGTCACTCCGCCAAAGGGCCCGATCATGTTCCCGTAGGCTGGGCTGGTGTGCCCCTGCCACACGCCATCACCCTGCGGCGCAAGAGCGATGGCGACGTCGAACGCGTGCGGCGTCATGCGGGTCGGGGCACGGCTAAGGCACCCAGCCAACCGGCCATTTGCGGCCAGAGCCGGGCCTCATGCTCGCTGCGGAAAGGGCCGAAGTGCCCGAGCCGCTGCACGCCGATGTCGGCCGGGGACAGGCGCTCGACATGGCGCGGCGCGTTCTCGTAGAGATTGATCAAACTGTGGGTGCCGCGCAGCGTCATCAATTCGTCGTCGGTGATGGACAGCGCATGCACCGGGAAGCGTGCATTGGCGTAGCGCAGCCGCACGGCTTCGCCTTCCGCGCTCACGCTGTAGCGCGGCGACAGACACCACTTGCGCCACTGCATGATGACGCCGGCCGGCAAGTCGCCGACCTTGCGCAGCTTCTTGCCCGGGAAATAGCCGAACAGGCCCGTGGCAATCGGAACCAGTACAAACCAGAAATAAAAGACCATGCGTTTCAGCCGTGGTGAGTTCTCACGCCAGTAGCCACTCCCGGCCGCGACACTGAGCATGCCGCTCACTTTGTGTTGGTTCTCGAGGAGGCCCGGCAGCTGCGCTCCCAAGCTGTGGCCCAGCAGGTAGAGCGGTCTGTCGGGCAGCGCCGCATGTGCATTGTCAATAACGGCTTCGTAGTCGCGCGCCCAGTCGAAGAGGTCGGCCTTAAAGCCCTTCAAACCGCTGCCAACAGGCGCGGAGTCGCCGCAACCCCGGTAGTCGAACGTGGTGACGCGCCACCCCTGGGTTGCGAGCCATTGGGCGAAGGGCGCGTAGTAGTCCTGGCGCGCGCCCATCGCGCCGCCGATGACGACGCTGCCGCGATCGGGGCTGTCGGGTTCGTACACACGCGATGCGAGTCGCATGCCGTCTGCCGCTTGAATGACTTCAGCCTTCATCTGGTTTCCCAATTGATCTCACACCCGCTCAAAAATTCCGGCAGCACCTTGGCCCATGCCCACGCACATCCTCACCATGCCGTACTTCAGATTCTTGCGCTGAAGTGCGTGGACGACTGTCGCCGAGCGGATAGCGCCCGTCGCGCCGAGCGGATGGCCGAGCGCGATGGCGCCGCCCATCGGGTTGACCTTGCTCGGGTCCAAACCCAGCGTGTTGATGACGGCCAGCGACTGCGCGGCGAAAGCTTCGTTGAGTTCGATCCAGTCCATGTCATCCCGCTTCAAGCCGGCGTAGCGCAGCGCGGCGGGAATGGCTTCGATCGGGCCGATGCCCATGATGTGCGGCGGCACCCCGCGGCTCGCATAACTCACGAAGCGCGCCAAAGGCTTGAGACCAAAGCGCTTGACAGCGGCCTCGCTTGCCAGGATCAACGCGCCCGCGCCGTCGGAAGTCTGCGAGCTGTTGCCGGCCGTGACGGAACCGCGCGCGGCAAACACGGTTCGCAGCTTGGCGAGGCCTTCCACTGTGGTGTCTGGGCGCGCCCCTTCGTCAAGGTTGACGGTGCGGGTCTGGACCGACACTTCGGCTGACTCGAGGTCGACGGTGCGCTCAGACACTTCCACCGGCGTCATCTCGCCCGCGAACTCGCCCGCCTTCATCGCGGCCACTGCCTTCATGTGCGAGCGGTAGGCGAACTCGTCCTGCGCCTCGCGCGAAACCTTCCACTGCTGCGCCACTTTCTCGGCGGTGAGGCCCATCCCGTAGGCGATGCCGTAGCTCTCGATGTCGTCGGGGTTGGTGAAGATGGTCGGCGACAGCGACGGCGCGTTGCCCATCATCGGCACCATGCTCATGCTCTCGGTGCCGGCAGCGATCATCACGTCGGCCTCCCCCACGCGAATTCGGTCGGCAGCCATCTGCACAGCGGACAGGCCCGACGCGCAGAAGCGGTTGACCGTGATACCGCCCACGCTTTTGGGCAGACCGGCCAACACCGCGCCGATGCGCGCTACGTTGAGCCCCTGCTGCGCCTCGGGAATCGCGCAGCCGCAGATCACGTCTTCGATGACATTGGGGTCGAGCCCCGGCACCTGCGCCAGCGCGGACCGCAGTGCCGTCGCAAGCAGGTCGTCCGGCCGGGTGTTGCGGAAAAAGCCGCGGTGCGAGCGCCCGATGGGCGTGCGTGTGGCGGCGACGATATAGGCTTCTTGAATTTGTTTCATGGAATGCTCCTGGTGACTTGCTCCTTCCCCCTCTGGGGGAAGGCAGGGATGGGGGCACCGGCCGCCAGCCTCTTCAAATTTTCGAGAATGACTTCCAACACGCCTTCCGCGTTGACGAGCGGTTCATTGCTTGCGAACCTCAGAACCGCGAAACCCTGTGCGCGAAAGAATTCGTCTCGGCGCGCGTCGTATCCGCTTTGATCTTGGTGCTGGGAACCGTCGAGCTCGATGATCAATCTCGGCTCCAGGCATGCGAAGTCGGCGATGTAATTTCCCAGCGGATGCTGCCGTCTGACCTTGACCCTTAACTGCTCGCCACGCAGCCGCGACCAGAGCTTTCGCTCGGAGTCGGTCATCCCGCGTCGGAGAACGCGGGCGTTGCGCTGAGCGGTTGAAGTGGACTGGTTTTGCATGCGTGCCCCCACCCCTGCCCTCCCCCAAAGGGGGAAGGAGGAATTCAGCTCAATTGCGCAGCGGCTTGCCCGTCGACAGCATGGCCATGATCCGCTCCTGCGTCTTCGGGTGCGTCAGCAGCGATGTGAACGCCTGGCGCTCCAGCGCCATCAGGTACTCCTCGGTCACCAACGTGCCGGCGTCGACGTCTCCCCCCGTCACCACATTCGCGATCAGAGAGGCGATGTGGAAGTCGTGCCGGCTGATAAAACCCCCGTCACGCATATTCACCAGCTGACCCTGGATCGTCGCCTTGCCGTTGCGCCCTGCCACCGGGAATTGGCGCTTGTGCGGCGGACGGTAGCCTGCGTTGAACATCGCTTTGGCTTCCTGGATCGCGACGAACAGCAACTCGTCCTTGTTCGGAACGATCGTGTCGCCCTCCAATAAGTAACCGAGCTGGCGCGACTCGATCGCACTGGTTCCGACTTTGGCCATCGCGGCCGCAGTAAAGCCTTCGGTAAGAAAGGGCAGGAGGTCTTTGTGTGCTGACTTGGCCTGGTTTTCCGCAGCGCGGCGCGCAATGTAGGTCAGGCCACCGGCGCCAGGCACCAGGCCCACGCCCACTTCAACGAGCCCGATGTAGCTTTCCATCGCAGCCACGCGCTTGGCCGAGTGAATCGCAATTTCACAACCGCCGCCCAATGCCATGCCGCGGATCGCCGAGATCACCGGCACGTTGGAACAGCGCAGGCGAAGCATCGTCTGTTGCAGATGGTGTTCGGCTTCGTCGATCGCGCTCAGACCCACCGCGATAAACGCGGGCAGCATGGCTTGCAGATCGGCGCCGACCGAGAACGGGTCGTCGCCGGACCAGATCACTAGACCTTGGTAGTCCTTCTCGGCCAGATCGATGGCCATCTGCAGGCCTTCGGCGACCTCGGAACTGATCGCGTGCATCTTTGTCTTGATGCTCGCAATGACAACGTCGTCGTCCAGGGTCCACAGGCGAATCGCGTCATCTTCGTGCAGCGTCTTGCCCGCCGTCTCAAATGTCAGTGCGTTGCTGCCTCGTACGGTTTCGGGGAAGTGCTGGCGCGAATAGACGGGCAGCACACGTCGCGGCTCGAACTTCTGCGTCGTCGGGTTCCATGAACCTTCGGGCGTGTGCACCCCGCCCGCCTCGGCCACCGGACCTTCGAACACCCAATCGGGCAGTGGCGCTTTCGACAGCGCTTGGCCCGAGTCGATGTCTTCCCTGATCCAGTTCGCCACCTGCAGCCAGCCGGCTTCCTGCCATAGCTCGAACGGGCCTTGCTTCATGCCGAAGCCCCAACGCAGCGCGAAGTCGACGTCGCGTGCGGTCTCGGCGATGGACGCCAGGTGCACCGCGGCGTAGTGGAAGCTGTTGCGCAGGATGGCCCACAGGAAGCGGCCCTGTGCCCCTTCGGCGTTTCGCAGCAGCGCCAGTCGCTCGCCAGCAGGCCTCTTCAACATGCGACCATAGACTTCATCGGCCTTTTGACCACTGGGCACGTACTCGTTCTGCTCGGGGTCGAAGCGCAGGATGTCGCGCCCCACTTTTTTGTAGAAGCCCGCACCGGTTTTTTGTCCGAGAGCTCCCGCGTCGAGCAGCGTCTTCAAAACAGCAGGCGTCGCGAAGCTCTCGTAGAAGGGGTCGAATTTCGATGCCCCTGCGGTCGCGTCGGCGCTGAGGTTGTCCTGCAGCGTCTTGACTACATGCGCCATGGTGTCCAGTCCCACCACATCGGCGGTGCGAAAGGTCCCCGATCCGGCGCGGCCCAGCTTTTTGCCCGTGAGGTCGTCGACCACGTCGTACGTGAGACCAAACTTCTCCACTTCCTTCATCGTCGCCAACATGCCGGCGATGCCGACGCGGTTGGCAATGAAGTTTGGCGTGTCCTTTGCGCGCACCACGCCCTTGCCCAGGCCGCTGGTCACAAAGGTCTCCAGGTCGTCCAGGATGTGCGGGTCGGTCGTCGGTGTGTTGATCAACTCCACCAAGTACATGTAGCGGGGCGGGTTGAAGAAGTGAATCCCGCAAAAACGCGGCTTGATTTCTTCGGGCAGCGCTTCCGACAGCTTGGTGATGGACAGGCCCGACGTGTTCGATGCCACGATGGCGTGCGGCGCGATGAAGGGCGCGATCTTTTTGTAGAGATCGAGCTTCCAGTCCATGCGCTCGGCGATGGCCTCGATGATGAGGTCGCAGTCACGCAGCTGCTCCAGGTGTTCTTCGTAGTTGGCCTGGCCGATCAGCACGGCATCGTCCGCTACGCCCAGCGGCGAGGGTTTCAGCTTTTTCAAGCCGTCGATCGCTTTGCTGACGATACCGTTCTTCGGCCCTTCCCTAGCGGCCAGATCGAACAGCACCACCGGCACCTTGACGTTGACGAGGTGCGCTGCAATCTGCGCGCCCATCACACCCGCGCCCAGCACCGCGACTTTTTTCACTTGAAAACGGTTCATGGATATCACGCGAGCGCCAGGTCCGTGTCGGTCAGGACTTTGCTGCCGGCGCGCGCTGTTCGCATCAGCGTAGCGGTCTCAGGAAACAGCTTGGCGAAGTAGAACCGCGCCGTCTGCAATTTGGCTTGATAGAACGGATCGGTATTGCCGGCAGCGATTTCGCGGAGCGCGACCTGGGCCATACGGGCCCAGAAGTAGCCGTGCACCAGATGGCCCGCAACGCGCAGGTAGTCGACCGCGGCGGCGCCCACTTCGTCCGGGTTCTGGAAACCCTTGAATCCGAGCTCGGTCGTGAACTTGGTCATTTGTTCGCCCAGGTACGCCACGGGCGTGATGAACTCGGACATCTTCTCGTTCACGCCCTCTTCTTCCACCAGCTGCGCTACCAGCTTGCCGAACTTCTTCAGCGTGGCGCCGTTGTTGCCAAGAACCTTGCGGCCCAGCAAGTCGAGCGACTGGATCGTGTTGGTGCCCTCATAGATCATGTTGATGCGGTTGTCCCGCACGTACTGCTCCATGCCCCACTCCTTGATGAAGCCGTGGCCGCCGAAAACCTGCATGCACGCGTTGGTCGCGATGTGGCCGTTGTCGGTCGAAAAGGCCTTCACGATCGGCGTCAGCAGCGACAGCAACTCATCGCTGTCCTTGCGCACCTTCTCGTCCGGATGGTAGTGCGCTTTGTCCAGCAGCACCGCGCAGAAGATTGCAAGCGCGCGGCCGCCTTCGGCATACGCCTTGGCCGTGAGCAGCATCTTGCGCACGTCAGGGTGCACGATGATCGGGTCGGCCGGCTTGTCCTTGGCTTTCGGGCCCGACAGGCTGCGCATCTGAAGCCGATCCTTGGCATAAGCCAATGCGTTCTGGTAAGCCACTTCAGTGAGGCCGAGGGACTGGTTGCCAACGCCCAGACGCGCGGCATTCATCATCACGAACATCGCTTGCATGCCCTTGTTCGGCTGACCCACCAGTGAGCCCGTGGCGCCATCGATCACGATCTGGGCCGTCGCGTTGCCGTGGATACCCATCTTGTGTTCCAGGCCACCGCAGAAGATCTTGTTGCGCGCGCCCAGCGTGCCGTCCTTATTCACGAGGAACTTTGGCACGATGAAGAGGCTGACGCCCTTGATGCCGGGAGGCGCATCGGTCAGGCGAGCGAGCACCAGATGGATGATGTTGCCCGCCATGTCATGTTCGCCGGCGCTGATGAAGATCTTGTTGCCGGTGATGAGGTAGCTTCCATCGGGCTGCGCTTCAGCCTTGGTTCGCATCAGACCCAGGTCGGTGCCGCAGTGTGCCTCGGTCAGGCACATGGTGCCGGTCCACTCGCCGCTGGTCATCTTGGGCAGGTAAGTTTTCTTCTGCTCTTCGGTTCCGTGGGTGCTGAGCGCGGCGTACGCGCCGTGCGTGAGGCCGGGGTACATCGCCCAGGCCTGATTGGCGCTGTTCAACATTTCGTAGAAGCATTGATTGACCACGATGGGCAAGCCCTGGCCACCGAACTGCGGATCGCAGGACAACGCGGCCCAACCACCTTCGACATACTTGTGATACGCCTCTTTGAAGCCTTGCGGCGTGGTGACCTCGTGGGTGTTCTTGTCGAGCTTGCAGCCCTCTTCGTCGCCAATCATGTTCAGCGGGAAGGTCACTTCGCTCGCGAACTTTCCGCCTTCCTCCAGGATGGCATTGATCGTGTCGACATCGGCATCCGTGTACTTCGGGATGTCCTTGAGATCTTCCGAGACCTTCAGAACTTCGTGCATGACGAACTGCATATCGCGCAGCGGCGGGGTGTAAGTGGGCATTTGATTTAGTCTTTCGAAGCTTTGGGGGATTTTTTGAGCAGCCGCACGGGCAACGCGTCTTGCGCGCCGTACAGCCTGAGGATGTTGTCGAAGCCCCGGTTGGCACGGGCAATCGAACCGGGATTCAAGAGAAAGCGCGCCTCATAGTGCAGCGCGAGGATCAGGCCGTGGATCTCGAACAGCATCTGGTCCTCGTCGACGTCGGGGCGCAGGTGGCCTTCTTCCTTCGCCGACACCACAGCGCGGTGCATTGCGGCAAGCCAGGTTTTCACCGAGCCGACCAGCGCGTCGCGCACGGGCCCCGTGCGGTCGTCGAACTCGACGGCGCCAGAGATGTAGATGCAGCCCGAGTCGATCTCGATCGAGGTGCGCTTCATCCAGTTGTCGAACAGCGCACGCAGGCGCGGCATCCCGCGCGGCAGTTCCACGGCCGGGTAGAACACTTC
>JBKJTX010000024.1:0-4111 GCA_046590315.1 Ramlibacter sp.
GTCTCCTGCAGGGAGACGGAAAGTAGCGCAAATGAGTGAGACAGGCACCGTCTACACGGCCTATCAGGGCAATTCCTATCTCTTCGGCGGCAACGCGCCCTATGTCGAGGAGATGTACGAGAACTATCTCGCCAACCCCGGCAGCGTTCCCGAAACCTGGCGCGACTACTTCGACGCCCTGCAGAACGTGCCCGCCGTTGACGGCAGCAACGCAAAAGATGTGCCCCATCTGCCAGTGGTCAATGCATTTGCCGAGCGCGCCAAGCTGGGCGGTACGCGAGTTGTCGGCGCGAGTGGCGCCGACTCGGAAATGGGGCGTAAGCGCACGGCCGTCCAGCAGTTGATCGCCGCCTACCGCAACGTGGGTTGCCGCTGGGCCGACCTGGACCCGCTCAAGCGTACCGAGCGCGAAAATATTCCCGAGCTCGATCCTTCCTTCTATGGCTTCAGTGACGCCGACCAGGAGACCGTGTTCAACATCAGCAACACGTTTTTTGGCAAGGAGACGATGTCGCTGCGCGAGCTCATCAATTCGCTGCGCGAGACGTACTGCGGCACGATCGGTGCCGAGTACATGTACATCAGCGACCAGAACAAAAAGCGCTGGTGGCAGCAGAAGCTCGAGTCGATCCGCAGCAAACCCAATTTCTCAGCCGAGAAGAAAAAACACATTCTTGACCGGGTGACTGCGGCTGAAGGCCTGGAGCGCTTCTTGCACACCAAGTACGTTGGCCAGAAGCGCTTTTCCCTTGAGGGCGGCGAGAGCTTCATCGCTTCGATGGACGAACTGATTCAGGAGGGCGGAGCCAAGGGCGTGCAGGAAATCGTGATCGGCATGGCCCACCGTGGTCGCTTGAACGTGCTGGTCAACACGCTGGGCAAAATGCCGGCCGATCTTTTTGCCGAGTTTGACCACACGGCAAAGGAAGACCTGACGGCCGGCGACGTCAAGTACCACCAGGGATTCAGCTCGGACGTGACCACCCGCGGCGGCCCGGTCCACCTGTCGCTCGCCTTCAACCCCTCGCACCTGGAGATCGTGAATCCGGTGGTCGAAGGCTCAGTACGCGCCCGCATGGACCGACGCGCCGACCCGCAAGGCAAGCAGGTGCTGCCGATCCAGGTTCATGGCGATGCTGCGATCGCCGGCCAAGGCGTCGTGATGGAAACGCTGGCGCTCGCCGAGACCCGCGGCTACTTCACCGGCGGCACGGTGCACATCGTCATCAACAACCAGATCGGCTTCACCACCTCGGACCCGCGCGACAGCCGCTCGACGCTGTACTGCACCGACGTGGTCAAGATGATCGAGGCGCCGGTGTTGCACGTGAATGGCGACGACCCCGAGGCCGTGGTGCTGGCGACCCAGCTCGCGCTCGAGTACCGCATGGAGTTCGCCAAGGACGTCGTGTTGGACATCGTGTGCTTTCGCAAGCTAGGCCACAACGAACAGGACACGCCCTCGTTAACGCAGCCATTGATGTACAAGAAGATTGCGCAGCACCCCGGCACGCGCAGGCTGTACGCCGACAAGCTGGCGGCGCAGGGCTTGGGCGAGTCGCTGGGCGACGACATGGTCAAGGCTTACCGCGCCGCGATGGACGCGGGCAAGCACACGATCGATCCGGTGCTGACCAATTTCAAGAGCAAGTACGCGGTCGACTGGAGCCCTTACCTGAACAAGAAGTGGACGGACGCCGCTGACACCGCCATCCCGATGGCCGAGTGGAAGCGCCTGGCGGAAAAGATCACCACGGTCCCGCAAGACTTCACGCCTCATCCCCTGGTGAAGAAGGTGCTGGACGACCGTGCTGGGATGGGCCGCGGCGACGTCAACGTTGACTGGGGCATGGGTGAACACATGGCCTTCGCGTCGCTGGTCGCGAGCGGCTACCCCGTTCGCCTCTCGGGCGAAGACTGCGGGCGCGGCACCTTCACCCACCGCCACGCTGTGCTCCACGACCAGAACCGCGAAAAGTGGGACATCGGCACCTACACGCCGCTCTCGAACGTCGCCGACAACCAGGCGCCGTTCGTCGCGATCGACTCCATCCTGTCCGAAGAAGCCGTGCTCGGCTTCGAATACGGCTACGCGTCGAACGACCCCAATACGCTCGTCATCTGGGAAGCCCAGTTCGGCGACTTCGCCAATGGCGCGCAGGTGGTCATCGACCAGTTCATCGCATCGGGCGAGGTGAAATGGGGCCGCGTGAACGGCATCACGCTCATGCTGCCGCACGGCTATGAAGGCCAGGGACCGGAGCACAGCTCGGCGCGCCTGGAGCGCTTCATGCAGCTGTCCGCCGACACCAACATGCAGGTGGTGCAGCCGACCACGGCCAGTCAGATCTTCCACGTACTGCGCCGGCAGATGGTTCGCAATCTGCGCAAGCCGTTGGTCATCATGACCCCGAAGTCGCTGCTGCGGAACAAGGATGCAACTTCGCCCCTGTCCGAATTCACCAAGGGCAGCTTCCAGACCGTGATCCCCGAGAACAAGGACTTGAAGGCCGACAAGGTCAAGCGCGTCGTCGTGTGTTCGGGCAAGGTCTACTACGACCTGGCCAAGAAGCGGGAGGAGCGCGCGGACGACAGCGTGGCCATCCTGCGCGTCGAGCAGCTGTATCCGTTCCCGCACAAGGTCTTTGCCGCGGAACTGAAGAAGTATCCCAACGTGACCGACATCGTATGGTGCCAGGACGAGCCGCAGAACCAGGGCGCCTGGTTCTTCGTGCAGCACTACATCCACGAGAACATGACGGACGGGCAGAAGCTCGGTTACTCGGGACGCGCCGCGTCCGCTTCGCCGGCGGTGGGCTATTCGCACCTGCACCAGGAGCAGCAGAAGGCGCTGGTCGACGGCGCGTTCGGCAAGCTGAAGGGCTTCGTTCTGACCAAGTAGTGTTATTTCGGACGCGTTGCGCCGAAATAACTCCGCGCGGTCGAGGCCGACCCTGGAAGGCGGCTCACCGCGCGGCGCTCGAACAAACAAGAAACTGGAACTGAAATGTCTATCGTCGAAGTCAAGGTCCCGCAGCTGTCTGAATCGGTTGCTGAAGCGACTCTCTTGCTGTGGAAGAAGAAGGCGGGGGATGCCGTTGCCATTGATGAAATCCTGATCGAGATCGAGACCGACAAGGTGGTGTTGGAAGTGCCGGCGCCCGCCGCAGGGGTCCTGGCCGAGATCGTGCAGGTGGACGGCGCGACCGTGGCCGCCGAGCAGGTGATCGCGAAGATCGATACTGAAGGCAAGGCGAGCGCTGCCACACCGGCCGCCGCTGCGCCTGCGGCGACCGCGGTGGCGGCTGCGGCTGCGGCCCCGGCTCCTGCCACGGGCGGCGCCAAGTCAGACATCGCCATGCCGGCGGCAGCCAAGCTGATGGCCGACAACAACATGGCCGCGGGCTCGGTACCGGGCACGGGCAAAGATGGCCGCATCATCAAAGGCGACGTCCTGGGTGCTATCGCATCCGGCGGCGCGAAGCCGTCGGTGGCGCCGGTTGCCGCACCGACCGGCGCGTCGAAAATGTCGCTGCCTTCCGTCACCTCTCCGATGGCGGCACCCGATCTTGGCGACCGTCCCGAGCAGCGCGTGCCCATGAGCCGCCTGCGCGCCCGCGTCGCTGAGCGCCTGCTGCAGTCGCAGTCGTCCAACGCCATCCTGACCACGTTCAACGAGGTCAACATGGCGCCGGTGATGGAAATGCGCAAGCGCTTCCAGGAAAAGTTCGAAAAGGAGCACGGCGTCAAGATCGGCTTCATGAGCTTCTTCGTCAAGGCGGCGGTGCATGCGCTCAAGAAGTATCCGGTGATCAACGCCTCGGTCGACGGCAACGACATCGTCTACCACGGCTACTTCGACATCGGCATCGCTGTCGGCTCGCCGCGCGGCCTGGTGGTGCCCATCCTGCGCAACGCAGACCAGATGAGCTTTGCCGACATCGAAAAGAAGATCACCGAATATGGCGCAAAAGCGCGCGACGGCAAGCTCGGCATCGAGGAGATGACGGGCGGTACCTTCTCGATCTCCAATGGCGGCGTGTTCGGCTCGATGCTGTCCACCCCCATCATCAATCCGCCGCAGTCGGCCATTTTGGGGGTTCACGCCACC
>JBKJTX010000213.1:0-3169 GCA_046590315.1 Ramlibacter sp.
CACCGGCACCAACGCGCGCGAAGGCAACGAGTTCACGGTGATTTTCCGCTCCGACAGCAGCCCGCTTGCGGACACGGCGTCATTTGACACAATAGCCGCCTAGGGCCTTCGCCTCTAGCCGCCCTTTCTCATGTCCATTGCCGCCGCCCTTCCCGCGCAGGTTCTCGTCGTCGACGACGAGCCCGATCTGCGCACGTTATACGAGCTCACGCTGCTGCGCGAAGGCTATAGGGTCGATGCGGCCGGGACACTCGCGGAGGCCTGGCAGCAGCTCGAATCCAAGCGGTTCGACGCAGTCATCACTGACATGCGCCTGCCCGACGGCCAGGGCCTCGAGTTGCTGCGCCGGATGCTGGCCCTGCAGCGCAGCGAGCGTTGCATCGTGATGACGGCCTACGGCTCGGCGGAGAACGCCGTTGAGGCGCTCAAGGCCGGCGCGTTCGACTACCTCACCAAGCCAGTCGACCTGAAGCAGTTCCGCACCGTGGTCGCCTCCGCGATCCAGGACAGCGGTGGCGCCCAGCGCGCACGCGCCGCAGGCCCAGCGCGCACCCCAACCCCGCCACCGGACCGAGTACCCGCGGGGCAAGCGGCGCTGCAGCGCCTGGTGGGCATTTCGCAGGCGATGCGCTCGGTCAAGGAGCGCGTGGGCAAGGTCGCCCGCAGCATGGCCCCGGTGCTGGTTCGCGGCGAGTCGGGCACCGGCAAGGAACTGGTGGCGCGCGCCATCCACGCCTGCAGCCACCGCGCCGAGGGGCCTTTCATCGCCGTCAATTGCAGCGCGATCCCCGAGGCGCTGCTCGAGGCCGAGTTCTTCGGCGCCCGCAAGGGCTCCTACACCGGTGCCACCCAGGATCGCGAGGGCTATTTCCAGGCCGCCCGCAGCGGCACATTGTTTCTAGATGAGATCGGCGATCTGCCGCTGACGATGCAGTCCAAGCTACTGCGCGCGATTCAGGAGCGCCAGGTGCGCTCGCTGGGCTCGACCCAGGAAGACGCAGTGGACGTGCGTGTGGTCAGCGCCACGCACAAGGACCTGGCGGCTGACGTGCATGCCGGCCGATTCCGGCAGGACCTCTACTACCGGCTCAACGTGATCGAGATCCTGGTGCCGCCGCTGCGCGAGCGCCGAGAGGACCTGCCCGTATTGTGCGAAGCCCTGCTCGCGCGCATCGCCCATGAATCGGGCATGCCGGTGCCGGTGCTGTCGCCGGCGGTGGTGGAGCAGTTGTGCGAGCACCCGCTCGGGGGCAACGTGCGCGAACTCGAGAACCTGCTGCACCGCGCCGTGGCGATGTCCGACGGCGAGGAACTGCAGGTGGACTTCGCCCCGACGCAGGCACCGCAACTGCATCGCGAGACACTGGCGCTTGCCGGCCGGGCCGCGACAGCCGACCCCATGCCCGGCGACCTGCAGGCCTACCTTGACCAGCAGGAGCGCGAGATCCTGGTGAAGGCCCTGAACGAAAGCGGCTTCAACCGCACCGCCGCCGCGCAACGCCTGGGCCTGTCGCTGCGCCAGATCCGCTACCGCATCGCGCGCTTGGCTATTGCCGCGCCGGGCGATGGCGACGAGCCGAATGACGACGACAACTGATGCCCCCGGGCTCTGGTGCGCGGGCTGGTACGGCTATGCGCGCCGGCTCGATTCGCCCAACTTCGGCGCACGACCGGCCGGCACCCAGGTCGATCTGATCGTCGTGCACTCGATCAGCCTCCCGCCCGGCGAGTACAGCGGCGACCAGGTGCAGCGGCTCTTCACCAACACGCTGGATTGGGAAGGCCATCCTTATTTCAAGCGCATCGCCGGCATGCAGGTCTCGGCGCACTTCTACATCCGACGCGACGGTCAGCTCTGGCAGTTCGTGAGCTGCGACGAACGCGCCTGGCATGCCGGCGCGTCGAGCTATCGCGGCCGCGGCGAGTGCAACGACGACTCGGTCGGCATCGAGCTGGAAGGCATCGAAGACGGGCCCTTTGAACCGGCGCAGTACGAGGCGTTGTCAGGCCTGTGCGCAGCGCTCGCGCAGCACTACCCAGTGCAGCACATCGCCGGTCACGAACACATCGCTCCGGGCCGCAAGCGCGATCCGGGGACCGGCTTCGACTGGGCCTTTCTGCAACGTAGCCTCGCTTGGCCGCAGGCTTGGTTTCCTTCTGTTACTTAATTCGCAATCGCGAGTTCCGGCGCGCCCGGCAAAGGCAAATGCCGGCCAAACTGGCGTCACGATTCGCGTGTGCACAGCGATCGCTGGCGCCATCTGGCGCGCTGCGGAGCAGCGGCCGATTCTCAACACGTCATCCACAGGGATGTGCACCGCTGACCCCAGGACAACCACTACCTATAGTGCTTGAATTCCTTCTTGCCACTAGATATAGTGTCCCAGCGGCTAAGATGCCGGGTCCGCCGCCCCGCATCCGCCGCGCAGAATAACCGCCCAGAAGAGGAAGCATGCAGACTGTTTTGACCACCCCCACCCCCCAGGCCGCGGCCGTGCCCACCACCGCCACCAGCGCCGCAACGGCGCCGTCCAACCCCCTCGCCCACTACCAGATCATCCGCCGCAACGGCGGTGTTGTACCGTTCGAGCCGAACAAGATCGCCATCGCGATGATGAAGGCGTTTCTCGCGGTGCACGGCACGCAGGGCGCGGCCTCTGCCAGCGTGCGCGAGACTGTCGATGAGCTGACCCAGGCCGTGATCCGCGCCATGGTGCGCTCGCGTCCGGGCGGCGGCACCTTCCATATAGAAGACGTGCAGGACCAGGTCGAACTCGGCCTGATGCGCGGTGGGCACCACGAGATCGCCCGCGCCTACGTGCTGTACCGCGAACGCCGCACGCAGGAGCGCGCCAAGCAGAACATACAGGAAGCTCCGAAGGCGCCGACCTTGCATGCGCTCGACGGCGGCCAGCGCATCGTGCTGGACCTCGATCACCTGAAGGGGCTGATCACCTCGGCCTGTCAGAACCTGGGCAACGACATCAAGCCCGATCCGATCATGGCCGAGACCATGCGCAACCTGTACGACGGCGTCCCGATGGACGAGGTCTACAAGGCGTCCATCCTGGCCGCGCGCACGCTGATCGAAAAAGACCCGGACTACACCTACGCCACCGCCCGCCTGCTGCTGCACACCATCTTCAAGGAAGTGCTGGGCCGCGACCTG
>JBKJTX010000445.1:0-2629 GCA_046590315.1 Ramlibacter sp.
CGCTTCATACCGGTCGCGATCGTGATCGGTTTCACCAACGGCATCGCCGTGCTGATCGCGAGCTCGCAACTTAAGGACTGGCTCGGACTTCACATTGCCAAGATGCCGGCTGACTTCTTCACGCAATTGAAGGTCATCTTCCAGAACATCGGCAGCTTCAACCCGTACGCGTTCGGCCTGGGCACCGCCTGCTTACTCGGGCTTTTCGTGTGGCCCCGGCTGTGGGGCGAACGCTCGCCCATCCAGTACGCCATGGAGATGCCGGGCATGCGCCGGGCGGCGAGCGTCAGCGCGCGCGTGCCCGGCCCCATCGTCGCCCTGCTCTCGCTCACGCTATTCTCCTGGTACTTTGCGCTGCCGGTCGAGACCATCGGCACGCGTTTCGGCTCGATTCCGCAGGGTGTTCCGGCGTTTTCGCTGCCCGTGTTCTCCTGGGAGACGGTCAAGCTGCTGGTCACGCCCACTATCACCATCGCCCTGCTGGGCGCGATCGAGTCGCTGCTGTGCGCCCGCGTCGCCGACCAGATGAGCGGGCTGCCTCGGCACGACCCCAACCAGGAACTGATGGCGCAGGGGATTGCCAATTTTATCGTGCCGTTCTTCGGCGGCATGCCGGCCACGGGCACCATTGCCCGCACCGTGACCAACGTACGCTCGGGCGGCACCACGCCCGTCGCCGGCATCGTTCACGCGCTGACGGTGGCCGCAGTCGTTTTAGCCGCCGCGCCACTTGCTGTCCACGTACCGCTTGCCGTGCTGGCGGGCATCCTGCTATTCGTGGCCTGGAACATGGGCGAATGGCACGAGTTCGCGCATCTGCGCAAATACAGCGCCCACTACCGGCTGCTGATGCTGGGCACCTTTCTCCTCACGGTGGTGTTCGACTTGACGGTGGCGGTGCAGGTGGGCTTGGTGCTGGCTTGCGGCCTCTTCATTCGCAAGATGAGTTCGCTCTTCCGCGTGGAGCCGGTCGGCACCGATGATTCGGTGCTGCAGTTCAAGCTCTATGGCGCACTCTTCTTCGGCGCCGTGGCCAAAATCGACCAGATCATGCAGGCGGTGGAGAACGGCCCGAACGCGCCGGTGGTGGTGCTGGACACGCTGCAGCTGGTGCACCTGGACACCTCCGGCCTGGATTCGCTGCGCCAACTGCACAAGGCTGTGCTGCTGCGCGGCGGGACGCTGCACCTGGAAAACCTGCAGGCTCAGCCGCGCGAAGTGATCGAACGTGCGGGGTTTGGGCATATCACTTGTTCTCGGCCGACTCCGGGTCGCGCTGTGTCGCCGTGCGCAGCACCTGGTAGTCCGGGTTGAACCACACGGTGAACACCATGGAGGTGTTCGGCGGCTCCATGTAGCGCCAGTCCCAAGCGATTTCGTTCTTCAGCGCATACGGTGTCTTCTTCATCGGCTGCCCCAGCAGCTTGCGCACTTCTTCCATCCTCATTCCCGGCTGGACCTTGGCGAAATTGCTCGGGTTGAGCACCTGGCGCAACGCCGTCATCTTGCCGTCCGGTCCGATGCTGATCATGTAGTTCTGGTGCCCCGACGGTTGGCGGTTGTACTCGAAGATGCGCTCACCGCCGGGCCCGTCCCAGATGTTGGCCGGCTCCCCGAACTGGGCGCGCACATCTGCTTCGGTCGCCACGCCCTCTTCCAGTTTCTCGATACGCTGGGGGTCGCATGCCGCAAGTGCGGCGGCCAGGGCGAAGCACCCGGCAAATTGGCGCAAACGGACGTTCATGGTGGCGGGGCTAAAATTGTTGCAAAGGCCCAGTCTATGTCCATCCTGCAGCGCATTTTTCGCCGTCCCGATTACAAATCGGAAATCACTCTGTTCATTGAGCAGCTGAAAACCGACAAGCCCGACCTGGAAGCGCAGCAACGCGCCGGCCGCGCTTTGCTCTGGGACAAGCATGTGAACCGAGAGGCCTGGGGCGACTGGCGCGACGCACAGGTGCCGCAAAAGCCGTACGTCTACCAGAACGAAGTGAAATGATCGAGAGCGGCGAGGCGACGCTGCCGGAGGCGGTGACAGCAGAAGTGCCCGGCATGCCCCAAGTGGTCGATCAAGTGGCTCTGGCCCGACTTTATGGCGAACCGCTGTTCGCCATGCCGACCGACCTGTACATCCCGCCGGATGCGCTGGAAGTGTTCCTCGAAGCCTTCGAAGGGCCGCTGGACCTGCTGCTGTACCTGATCCGCAAGCAGAACTTCAACATCCTCGACATCCCGATGGCCGGCGTGACCCGGCAATACCTCGTGTATGTGGAGGAAATTCGCACGCGCAACCTCGAGCTTGCCGCCGAGTACCTGCTCATGGCGGCCATGCTGATCGAGATCAAGTCGCGCATGCTGTTGCCCCCCAGGAAGTCGGCGGAGGGTCAGGAGCCGGAGGACCCGCGTGCCGAACTCGTGCGCCGCCTGCTCGAATACGAGCAGATGAAGCTCGCGGCCGCGCGCTTGAACGAGGCGCCGCAGCTGGGCCGCGATGTACTGCGTGCCCAGGTGTACATCGAGCAGTCGCTGCAGCCGCGCTTTCCCGACGTCAACGTCGTCGACCTGCAGGAGGCCTGGCGCGACATCGTCAAGCGGGCCCGGCTGGTGCAACACCACAAGATCACGCGGG
>JBKJTX010000454.1:0-3520 GCA_046590315.1 Ramlibacter sp.
CTTCAATCGGCCTGCACAACGAAACGAGGATTTCATGAACAACTCACGACGCATCTTTCTGGTGACCTTGGCCGCCGGTGGCGCCGCCTTCGTCTCGGGCGCCCAAGCCCAGGCCAGGCTGGACGAGAAAGACCCCCAGGCCGTGTCCCTGGGCTATGTGGCCGAAGCCAGCAAGACCGACACCAAGAAGTTCCCCAAGTATGCCTCCGGCCAGAACTGCGCCAGCTGCGCCTTGTACCAAGGCAAGGCCGGTGACGCAGCGGGTGGCTGCCCGCTGTTCGGCACCAGGCAAGTCGCGGCCAAGGGCTGGTGCAGCGCCTGGGCCAAAAAGGGGTGAAAGCATTCGGGCCAGGCGCGCAGCAGCAAGGCCGTTGGGCACGGCTGCTGGCGCAGCGTTGGCGCTTTGGGTCGGGTTCGGCCAGCGCCGTCACAACCGGCAACGCCCCTTGATCGAGCACACAATGACCGTGATCGCATCGGAAATAGAGCGCTTCAACCGCCTGAGCGCGACGTGGTGGAACAGCACCGGCCCGATGCGTCCCTTGCACGTGGTCAACACACTGCGGCTGAGCTACATCGCAGGCCGCATCGAGCAGCACTTCGGGCTGACGCGCGGCGCACCGCTGAAGGGGCTTCGAATCCTCGATCTGGGCTGCGGTGGGGGGCTGCTGTCGGAGCCCCTGGCGCGTCTCGGGGCCAGCGTGCTGGGCATCGACGCTTCAAAGGGCAACGTGGCCGCGGCCCGGCTGCATGCAGCGACCGAAGACGTTTCGGTCGAGTACCGGCTGGGCGAGCCGAAGGCCGTCTTGCGCGACGACGAGCGCTTCGACGTGGTGCTGGCCCTCGAAGTGGTTGAACACGTGAGCGATGTCGGCGTCTTCGTCACGAGCGCGGCGCGCTGCGTCGCTCCAGGCGGCATCATGTTCGCGTCGACCATCGACCGCACATGGAAGAGTTTCCTTCTGGCCATCGTCGGTGCGGAATACGTACTGCGCGTGCTGCCGCGCGGCACGCATCAATGGCAGCGCTTCGTCCGGCCCACCGAGCTCGCCGCTGCGGCTGGCCGGGCCGGTCTGGTGCAGACCGACTTGCGCGGCATGCGCTACCTGCCGCTGGTGCACCGCGTGTCCTGGACGCGGGACACCCAGGTCAACTACATCGCGGCCTTCGCGCGCCATGTGGGCGAGCAGGCAGGCGCTGCGGGCTCGAACGGTCGCCAATGACACCCGCTGCCCCGTCCTTCAAAGGCAACAAACAGTCGCTGCCCAGCAAGCCCTGCGTGGCCTGCGGTCGCGCCATGACTTGGCGCAAACGTTGGGCGCGCAGCTGGGACGACGTGAAGTTCTGCTCCGACGCCTGCCGCAAAGCCCGCCCCGCCCATGGCTGAGCTGCGCACGCTGGTGATCGTGCTGGGCGATCAGCTTGATCTGAACGCGGCCGCCTTCGACGGCTTCGAGCCCGCGCACGATGCGGTCTGGATGGCCGAGGTCGCCGAAGAGTCATCCCATGTCTGGTCGGGCAAGCCGCGCATCGCGCTGTTCCTGTCGGCCATGCGCCACTTCGCCCTGGCGCTGCGCGCCGCCGGTCGGCCCCTGCACTACACGCGGATGGACGACCCGGGCAACCGCGGTAGCCTGGCCGCCGAACTGCAGGGCGCGATCGAAAGACTCGGGCCCCAGCGGTTGGTGATGACGGCCCCTGGCGACTGGCGCGTTTTGCAGTCGCTGAAAGTGCTGGCCGAGGGCGCTGGTCTGGCCCTTGAGGTGCGCGAGGACCGCCACTTCTACACAACAGTGCACGACTTTGCAGCACACGCCAAAGGACGCAAGGGACTGCGGCTGGAGTACTTCTATCGTGAGCTGCGCCGGCGACATGGCGTGTTGATGAAGGACGGCCAGCCTGAAGGCGGCCAGTGGAACTTCGACGCCGACAACCGCGAAGCCTTCGGCGCCGCAGGGCCGGTGGGGGTGCCCGCACGAGCCCGCTTCGAGCCCGATGCGCTGACGCGCGACGTGATCGCCCTCGTCAACCGCCACTTCGCGCAGCACCCGGGCACCCTGGACAGCTTTGCCTGGCCGGTCACGCGCGAAGAGGCCCTGCGCTCGCTGCGCGCGTTCATCGACCAGCGCCTGCCGCTCTTCGGCCGCTACGAGGACGCGATGTGGCCGGGTGAACCCTGGTTGTACCACTCGCACCTGTCGGCAGCGCTCAACCTCAAGCTGTTGAACCCGCGCGAAGTGGTGGAGGCCGCGCAAGCCGCCTATCACGCGGGGCTGGCGCCGCTGCAAGGCGTCGAGGGTTTCATCCGCCAGATCCTCGGCTGGCGCGAATTCGTGCGTGGCGTCTACTGGACGCGGATGCCGGGCTATGCCGACCTCAATGCCCTGGATGCGCAGCAAGACTTGCCCGCCTGGTACTGGACCGGCGAAACCGAGATGGCCTGCCTCCGCGACGCTATCACGCAGACGCTGCAACACGGCTATGCGCACCACATCCAGCGCCTGATGGTGACGGGTCTCTTCACGCTGCTGCTGGGCGTGCGGCCGCAGCAGGTGCATGCGTGGTACCTGGCGGTCTACGTCGACGCCGTCGAATGGGTCGAGTTGCCCAACACGCTGGGCATGAGCCAGTACGGCGACGGCGGCCTGATGGCCAGCAAGCCGTATGTCGCTACCGGCAAGTACATCCAGCGCATGGGTGGCCCCTGTTCGGGCTGCCGCTATGACCCGGCACACCGTGAAGGCGAGCGCGCCTGCCCTTACACCACGCTGTATTGGGACTTCCTGATGCGCCACGAGACGCTGCTCCAGAAGAACCCGCGCATGGCCCTGCAAGTGAAGAACCTTGCGCGCATGAGCGACACGCAACGCCGCGCCGTCGTGCAGCGGGCAGACGCCATTCGCCGCGGCGAGGTGGGTGTGAGCACTGGCGCGAGTGCGGGCGTGGGCTCATGATGGCGCCCCCCTCATTCGCGCCGGCACGCGACGCCGCGCAGGCCCGCATCGCCGCCGTACGTCCAGCCGACGTCGCTACTGGCCCGACACCCACGAGCGCCTGCAGGGCAGGTCATGTACGAGCGCCAGCCGGCGCGATGCCGTCTCGACCGCCCAACGCGTCGACCGCTCAACGTGCCGACCAGCGCCCGTCCGTCGCCGACGCCACGCCTTCGTCGCGCAACTTCAGCAGATGCGCATTGAGCGAGCGCAGCGCGACATGGTGCATCCGCTCCGGCACGTCTTCGTAGACCACCGGCAGCAGTGCGTCGGCCGTGGCCGGCCCGATGCGGCGCAGCGCAGCGATGACCTTCGCCTCGCGATTGAGCCGATGGGCGACGATTTTGTCGAACGCCTGCTGCGGCCGGTGCATGAGGAACCCGTGGCCGGGCGCGAGCCATTCAAGTTCACAGCCGAGGTCCCGCGACAGCGCGCGCAACGATTCGATGTAGGCCGCCATGTCGCCGTCGGGCGGATTGATCACCACCGTCGAACTCTGCATCACGTGGTCGCCCGTGAACAGCATC
>JBKJTX010000295.1:0-3714 GCA_046590315.1 Ramlibacter sp.
GCATCGTCTCCGAGCCACTGCAGCCCGCGGGTGCGGTGGCCGAGCCGTATGCGCTGTGGGCAATAGAGCGCCGGCCTGGCCTGGTGTTGCCTTGCACGCACGAGGCGATCGTTCTCACCGACGACCTCGAGAGTTTCGAGCGCCGCAAGCTCTTCTTGCTCAACCTCGGCCACAGCTTTCTCGCCGAACACTGGCTGCTCGGCCACCGCGCTGCTGACGAAACCGTCTTGCAGGCTATGCGCGATCCACAGCTGCGCTCTCAACTCGAACGCCTCTGGACCGAAGAGGTGCTGCCCGTGTTCGACGCCTTGAACCAGGGCGACGAGGCCGAGGCGTATCTTGTCGCGGTGCGCGATCGCCTGCTGAACCCCTTCCTCGCGCATCGCCTCGCAGACATCGCGAAGGATCACGCGCAGAAGAAGCAGCGCCGCTTCGCACCGGTCATCGGGTTGACGAGGGATCTCGGGCTGCGGATCCCGCAGCATCGGTTGCGTGCAGCGCTCGAGCGTGAGGCTGCAAACGAACGCGATGCGCATTGACGCTGCTTCTCGACACTGGCCCGACCGCACTTGGCCGAGGTGCTGGTGCTCGACTACCAAGTCGTCACGGCGAGCGCCCAGCCGTGAACGTCGATCGATTGCTCGTTCAACCCGCTTTCTCAACCCGCAGGGCAAGTTGTGTCCTGCGTTCTTCTCACCCACCCACAACAGGAGACGAATCATGAAGAATCATCCAAAACAACGCGCCGTCGGGCTCGCCGCTACGGCGTTCGCTGCACTGCTCGGCAGCTCCGCTGCCCAAGCGGTCGATTTCGATGGTTATTTTCGAGCGGGCCCTGGGGGCGCGTCGAAGAACACGGCGCGTGCTTGCTAACCTGGGCATAGACGGTGGTCACTACCGGCTGGGCAACGAATGCGATTTCTACGGTGAATTTGGTTTCGCGCAGAGTGCCACCGTTGACGGCGTGACCTTCAAGGGCAAGGTCATGATCAACGAGTACAACGGCGGCACCGACACCGGCAAATCCAACGCTGGCTTCAACCAGATGTACGTCGAAGGCAAGGGCTTTGACATCTCACCCGACACCAACTTCTGGATCGGCAAGCGCTTTTACGGCCGCTCGGACGTGCACATCCTGGACCAGTTCTTCGTGAAGCTGGACGGCGTGGGCGCGGGTGCGGACGGCATCGCAGTGGGTGGCGGCAAGTTCGGCATCGCCTACTTCGGCACCGATGGCGCCAGCTCCGTCGCCGGGCCGACCTACACCCAGCCGGGCAGCCGGCTCAACGCCGACCTGTACGACCTGCCCGTCAACCCGGGCGGCACACTGCGCGTGCTCGGCACCTTCACCAACGGCAACTTCGACGGCGGCAAGCAAGGCTTCGGCCTGACCGTGCAGCACAAGCAGGACATCACGAGCATCGGGGGCGCCAACACCGCGTGGCTGCAGTACGCACAAGGCTCGGCCGGGCTGGACGGCAACTTCGGCGGCCTGACGACCGAGTCCGGCGTCAAGAGCTACCGCCTCGTCGACAGCGCGACCTGGCAGGTCGGCCCGTTTGGCGGACAGGCCGTTGCCCTGTACGGCCACAAGGATAAAGACGGCCTCACCCCCGCATACGGCGAGATCTCCGTGGGTGGGCGGGGTTCTTACGCGGTGACGAAGAACTTCAAGTTCATCGGCGAGGCTGGCTACATGCAGAAGATGCCAGATGGCCAGGCCAAGCAAAAGCTTGCCAAGGCGACGCTGGCCGCGGCGCTGTCCACCGGGCCGGGGTTCTGGAACCGTCCGGAGCTGCGCCTGTACGTGACGTCGGCGAAGTGGAATGGCCCCGCCAACGCCGCCGCCGGCCCGGACGGCCTGACGGGTCAGGCCAATGGCAAGACCACGGGCACCAGTTATGGTGCGCAGGTCGAAATCTGGTTCTAATCCACTGATCTGCTGACCCACTGACCACCGGGGGCGCGGGTCGAGCGCCCGGTGGTTCTTTTGCAATTCAAGGAGCGCCGTGAACACCCGCAACCAACCCCAGCCCACCCGACCCCACGTCTGGGCTCAGGCGCTGCTGTGCTGCGGCGCGTTGCTGCTCGGTGCCGCGCCGGCGCAGGCCGGCTGGCTGGACACGCTGTTCGGCTCCGCCGGCGCGCAGACCGAAGCGGCCAAGCCGGGTTCGAAGCAGCGCCTGTGGCGCCTGCACGAGTTCTCGAGCGTCGCGCTGACTCCGCGCGAGGCCGGTAGCGTCCCCAATGGCCAGCCGTTGACGTTGACGATCGAGGGCCTGCGTCAACAACTCGCGCAGGTTCAAAGCGTGGGGCCTGCTGGCCCCCAGGCCCTGTTCGGCACCGATGAGCTGGCCGAGCTCGTCGGCCCGCTGGTGCAGGCGTTCGAGCGGGCGGGCCCGGGCGACGATGTGTTGCTGCTGAGCAGTTCGCGGCGTGACGCGGGCCTGCTGTCGCAGCCGACGGCCGTCACGGCACGCTTGTTCGTGCAGGACAACCAGCTCCATCTCATCGTGCACGATGCGCGCTATGAGTTCTATGACGCTTACCGAGGCACCAACGTGGCACCGCGCTTCACGTTCGGCGCGCGCAGTGGCGCCGGCGCCGCGGTGATCCGCAGTGCCGACGCGCCGAACCGGCGTGCCGATTGGCTTGCGATCCCGCTGAGTCGGGCCGCCGGGCCGGCCGTGGTTCAGCCCGCTGCGGCGATGACGCCTGCGGCAGCCGCCGTGCCGATGCCGGCAGCCACCACGCCACCTGCACGCAAGCCGCTGGACGCGGCAGGCGCTGAAGACATCGAGCGCCGCCTGGAGACGCTCAAGCGGCTGCGCGACAAGGGGCTGATCAGCGAAGACGAGTACCAGCAAAAGCGCAAGGAGATCCTGCAACTGTTGTGATGCACCCTCACCTTCGACGCCGCAGACGACGCCACCGTGCGCGCGCCGATATACCCACCCCGTTCAGTGGCAAACCTACATCAGGAGATATTCCATCATGACTACATCCATCGCACGCCGTCTTGCCTCGCTGGCGGCCCTGTCCACTCTGTGTCTGTCGGGCCTGGCCCTGGCTCAGGCCGCCACGGGCGGCCCCACGGCCGCTGAGACCGCGGCCCCGGGCGGCAAGGCCCCTCCGGCCAAGGAGGCCATCGATGCCTGCGCGGGCAAGACCGTCGGCGACAAGGTGCAGTTCACCGATGCCAAGGGCAAGAAGCGCAAGTGGGTCTGCATCATGGTCGGCGACTCGCTCGCCGCTCGCTCGGGTGTCGCCACCCCGGCCAAGCCCGCCAAGGCCGCACCTATGGCCAAGTAGGCGCAGCACGTCGCGCCTCGGTGGCTCACACCGGGGCGCGAATAGCGCGCGCTTAATACCGCCGCGTCGCGATTGCGTTCTGGCCTTGATGCGGCCATCGCCAGTCTCGGAAGCCAGGCTCACTAGTTTGGCAAAGCATTTGGCTCGAGACATCGGCCGGTCCTTCGGCGTGGACATCTCCTTTCAGCACTGCCAAGACGGCGCTTGCCCTGCGTTGATCGCGTATCGCTCCATCGCGGCGGCACAAGTTTCGGCGCTCACCTCGCCGCGCTCCCGAAGCGCCGTCAGCGCGGCGAGCAAGACTTGGTATCGATCCACCTCGAAAAAGCTTCGCAGCGCGGCACGTGTGTCGCTGCGCCCGAAGCCGTCGGTGCCGAGCGCAACGAAGGGCGCGCGCACGTA
>JBKJTX010000481.1:0-11494 GCA_046590315.1 Ramlibacter sp.
CAGCGTGGCCGGGTCCGTCAGCTTGTCGCCGTTGGGCTTGAAATACGTGAAGCCTTCGCCCGCGCCCTCGCGCCGCAGCCCGCGGTCTTCGTTGGACACATAAACGAGGCCCGCGTCCTGCGCGGCTTCCTTGGGGTCATGCACGCGCCGATCATGAGCTCGGCGGCACGCGAGCTCATGTAGGACCGCTGCTCACAGGGCCGCCGGATATTGTCGGAGCGCGCCGCACGCCGACTGCACGCCAGTCACAGCGCGCCAAGGCCAGCAGCACAATCCCGCCCAGCAACGGCACCGCGTACATCAGCGCTTCTGCGCCGGCGTGCAAAGCGGGCAAGCTCAGGGTTCGGTCCAGCTGGTAGCGCAAATGCATGGCCAGCAGCAGCGGCGCGGTCCAGAGTGCAGCGCCCCGCCAACGACCGGCCGCGTCGCCCAGCACTTCGCGGCCCGCAAGGAGGTAGAGCGCCGAGGAGATGAAGATCAGCGTGTAGAGCGTACCCATCATCGGTTGGGCTTTGCCCAGCAGCTCGTGGTTGGGCCAATAGAGAAGCCAGGAGAGGCAGGCCAGGCCCAGCACCAGCGCTGACTTGCGCGCCCGGCCTTCAGCGAGCGCGTCGGTGAAGTTGGCGGTCTGCCGCTTCAAGGCGGGCAGCAGCAAGATGCACAGCAGGCCGGTGATTGCATCGACGGCCAGCGTGATCGGATAGCCCCACGCTTCGACGGCAACGCCTTGCCAGCTCGCGGCGATGGCGATTGCCAGATTCATCATCGCCATGTACGCGGTGAATTGCGTGGCAGCCACGCGCGGATTGGTGATGTCCATCATGATCGCCGTCCGTGTTCCGTACATCAGGCCCTGAAAGACGGCATAGGCGATCGACGAGACCCACAGCGCAAAGAGCAGATCGGGCAGGGGCGCACCGCCGGGGGCGCGCGGCATCACATAGCCGTGCGTCTGCAAGACCCACATCAGGTACACGATCGGCAGGCTCATGCCGGCAAGGTAAAACGCCAACGTAATGCGGCGCCCCAGCTTGTCCGAAAGCCAACCGCCCAGCACCATGCACGCGGCCGAGACAATGGACGTCGAGAGGTTCAGCAACCCGACCTCGTCGTCGTTCATGCCGAACTCCACCGCCAGGTTGGACTGGAGTGCGAGGCCCAGGGACATGGCCCCTGCAGGAAGGAGGGCGAAGAACACGCCTGCGAACGCGCTGCGCGTGCCGATGAACGAGCGGAACGACTCCACCGCAAAGGCCTTCATTTCGGCGACCGCCCGGCGCATGCGACTCATACCCGGAATGGTGGCGATGCTTTCCCCAACGGCCTCCTTCATCGGCAGCACGATGAAGATCGTGACGAGGACGATCGCTCCGGCCACCATGAAGAAGCTGGCCTGGAAGCCGGTATACGCGATCATGAACAGCACGCCGGCGCCGCCGATGGCCTGTCCTACCGCGGCGCCGGCGAACATCAGGCCATTGGCCAAACCACGCTCGTCCTCACTCAACGTGTTGACGGCAAGCGAATCGATCGCCACGTCCTGGATCGCCCCGAAGGTGTTGTGCACCAGCAAGATGGCCGTGAAGAGGCCCAGGCCGGACGGCATCGGCACTGCGATCAGGGAGAGCAGCGTCAACGCCAGCATGATCTGCGTCCCCAGAATCCAGGCACGCCGGTGGCCGAAGCGCTGCGACCGGAATACATCCACTAACGGACCGAACGCCCACTTGAAGGCCCACGGCAGATAAAACGACGCGACAAAGGCGCCGATCTCCGCAGGCCCGACGCCCTGTCGTCGCAACTGGGTGGCCACGGCGATCGCTGCGAACCCGAGCGGAATGCCTTCCGTCACATAGAGGCTGAAGAATGCGAACAGGCGTCCGTGACGGGTAGCGAGCAGGTTGGGTAGGCGCATGGCGCGCATCCTAACGGTTAACTGGACCGCAACCGAGAGAGATACCATGGCACGTTAGAACGGAGACAAGCATGAAACGACGTGCCTTGCTGTGCTGCGCGCCCGCGGCGCTGGGTATCCCCCGCCTTGCGTTGGCGCAGGCGGGCTACCCCAACAAGCCGATTCGCTACATCGTGCCGGTGGCGCCGGGCGGCGGCAGCGATATGGTTGGACGCACCGTGACCGAGCGCTGGGGCAAGGCGCTCGGCCAGTCGTTCGTGGTCGACAACCAGGGCGGCGGTGGCGGTGTGATTGCGTGCCAAGCGACTGCTCGTTCTGCGCCCGACGGCTACACGTTGATGCAGGGCTATGTGGCGACGCATGGCACCAGCCCGGCCACGCGCAAGCTGCCGTACGACGCGGTGCGGGACTTCACCGCCATCGGCATGATCGGGGCGACCCCCAACGTGTTGGTGGTCAATGCCGCCTTGCCGGTGAACACCGTGGCCGAATTCGTGGCCTATGTCAAAAGCCATCCGGGGCGGCTGAGCTACGGTTCCGCCGGGCAGGGCTCGCTCACCCACCTCACCATGGAGCTGTTCAAGCAGCAGATCAACTCGTTCATGGTTCACATCCCGTATCGCGGCATCGCGCCGGCGCTCACCGACCTCATGGGCGGACAGACGCAGGCAATGTTTCCGGGGTTGGCCGCGGCCGTGCCGCACATTCGCGTGGGACGCATTCGGCCGCTGGCAGTGACCGGCCCAATGCGCCATCCGCTGTTCAAGGACCTGCCCACACTCGACGAGTCGGGCTTCAAGGGCTTCGACGCACAGCAGTGGTACGGCGTGGTCGGGCCGGCGGGCATGCCGGTGCCCATCGTGCGCCAGTTGAATGAAACGCTTGCAACGGTGCTGAGAGCCCCGGACTTGCGCGAGAAGCTGGCAGTGGAAGCGATCGAGCCGAAGGTGATGGCGCCGGAGCAATTCGCAGAATTTATCAAGACCGACATCGCGCGTTGGACCCAGCTCGCGCGCGCCCGCAAAATCGAACTCGACAGCTGAACCACAGGCAAATAGCACATGGCAAAAAATACCCAGGTCGCCGCCGACGCGAACGCACCCCCCATCACCCGCCTTATCGCCGAGTTTGTCGCGACGCATCCATCGCGCGGCTGGAGCGATGCCGTCGACCACGAGGCGCACCGCACGTTTCTCAACTGGCTGGGCTGCGCAGTAGGGGCTGCGCACCACGAGGCCGCCGATGCCGCGCTCGCGGCCGTGCGCGTGCTGCAGCCGGCACCGCAGGCGACGGTGCTGGGGCGGCGCGACAAGGTCGATCTTGCGAGCGCTGCGCTGATCAACGGCATCACCTCGCACACCTTCGATTTCGACGACACGCATCTCAAAACCATCATCCATCCAGCTGGCCCGGTGGCATCGGCATTGCTTGCGCTGGCCGAACATACGGGCGCGACCGGCCGCCAGTTGCTCGACGCATTGGTGTTGGGCATCGACGTGTCCTGTCGTATCGGCAACGTGATGTACCCCGAGCACTATGACCGCGGCTGGCACATCACAGGCTCCACCGGTACGCTCGGTGCGGCGGCAGGCTGCTCGCGCCTGCTGGGACTCGATGCGAATCGTACGGCCATGGCGCTGGGCATCGCCGCGTCGCAGCCCGTGGGGATGCGCGAGCAATTCGGCACCATGACCAAACCGTTTCACCCGGGCGCTGCGGCGCGTGCCGGATTGATGTCGGCATTGCTGGCGCAGCACGGCTACACGGCGAGCGCAAAGGCGCTGGAAGCGCCGCGCGGAATGATTCAGACGGTTTCGACCAAGTGCGATTGGCGCGAGGCGACGGACCAGCTCGGCGAGCGGTTTGAAATTTCCTTCAACAGCTACAAGCCGTTTGCTTGCGGCATCGTGATTCACCCCAGCATCGACGCCTGCGTGCAGCTTCGAGAGCAGGGCGTGCGGCCGGCAGATATCGAGCGCATCGAGCTCAAGGTGCACTCACTGGTGCTGGAACTCACCGGCAAGAAAGAGCCGACCGACGGCCTGCAGGCCAAGTTCAGCGTTTACCACGGCTGCGCCGCGGGCCTGACTTTCGGGCACGCGGCGGAAGAAGAGTTTTCAGATGAAGTGGTGAATCGTGCCGACTTGGTGGCACTTCGCCGCAAGGTAGTCGCTACCGTCGATGATTCAATCGACGAAGCCAGTGCGGACGTGACGGCGGTCTTGGCCGACGGACGGCGTGTCCACGTATTTGTCGAGCATGCGATCGGCTCGTTGCAAAAGCCCATGACCGACGCGCAGCTGCAAGCCAAGTTCCGCGGTCTGTCGGACCCGGTGCTCGGCGCTACGCGCGTGACAAGCCTGCTTGAGGCCTGCTGGCAAATCGGTGCCGCACCGGACGTCCGCGCGCTCGCAGCCCTGGCCGCGCCCGCGTAACGTCAGGCGAAAATCTGCCGCTGCTTGTCCTGCAGTTCCTGGCGCCGCAGCATGATCCGCGGCACGTCGGGGTGCATGGGGTTGATCTCGCGCATCGCCCAGTTGTAGAAGGCCTGGGCGACCATGACGTGGATGAGGTTGAGGATTTTCATAAGGATGTATTGACGCCCAGCCTCAGCGGTGAGCCTGTAGGTATGCGCCTCGTCCGTTTGTGGCAGTTGCTGACACTGTGTGTCGGACGGTATGCAATTGCTGCAGGAATGCACCCTATGCTGAGCCAGCGTAGATGAGTGGGGGCGACGCTACAGCGCCGCCCCTGCACTTCACAGACGAGTGACGCCGCGAATGGTCCCTACCAACTTGCCGTCGACGTACAGCGCGCCTTCGGGTGCGCCGGCTTCGCCGTAAAGAGAGTGGAATTCGACAGTGTGCGCAGACGCGGGCACCGCCGCTTCAGCAGCCGCCACGCGCGTCGCCACGCGCGTGAGCACGTCGCTTGCGGCGCGCAGGAGCGCCGCAAGCAGGTGAAGCGCCGCCGCGCTCAAGGGCCGGACGAGGTCGCCGGGGGCCCAGTTCAAGGTCTTGGTCATCGCAAGTTCTCCGATGGGGCCGCCTCCACGATGTTGTGGCGAAGACGGCCGGGTTCTCCTGAAGGGCCAAAAACAAAACGGCCCGGTGAAATTTCCACCGGGCCGTTCGCGCCACCTGTCAAATGATCAACAGGGTGGAGGCGCGGCGCCCCGGTTTGTGTGTGCACGCGATGCACTGAGCTTGCTGCCACGGAAAACACGCAGCGTGCCAGCCGCGCAATTGCGGCAGGCGAACATCAGCGAAATCTGGGTTAGCAAGGTCATGGAAAGCGGGCGGTAGGTTGAGGGCTCGGCGTCATCGACTGAAACTGCGTCGACTTGCTCGGATGATAAACGTTTGATTATCTGATGCGCAAGTGGAATTTGTCGCAATTTGCGGCTCTGTGTCCGCGCCGCGACAAACCAAGGCTCAACGTTTGCGCTTCAGCGGCGCGACGCCCTTTTGCAAACGCTGCCAGAGAGCGAGCGAATCGTCTTGCACGTTGGCCGGGGCGGCGCCAGGCGGGATGGAGGGGGGCGGACCGGCCGGCGTCAGAACTTCCCCCAGCAGGTCGAGCAGGCGCGTGCGGGCGCGTTGTGGGTGGCGCCGATAGTAAGTGAGCACGAGGCCCACGATGAAGCGCTCGTCGTCGTCCTGGGGTAAAGGGCTGTCGGCCCTTTGTAGCGAGGCGATATCGCGTGCGGGAAGGACACGGGTATGCGCGCTGGCCGCCGCGTCATGGGGCTGATCCATCCAACCCGGGGGCTTGTGCGACAACTGCTCGAACTGGCGCGCCAGGCGCTCGCCGATCTGACGTGCGCGGCTCTTGATCTGACTCCAGTAGCTGGGCTGGATATGCAACCGCTCGGCGAAACGGCGCTCCAGGCCCCGCAAGGTGGCGTCGTCAGGGTTCTTGACGGTGTTGCGGACGAACTCGTCGAAGAGCGCCAGCGCGTTATCCAGGCGGATCTGGGCGACGTCGCGGGGGCCGGAATGCATGGAAGCCGATGATAAAGCTTTGTTGACCTGCCTCCCAACGGGCCGCGCGTCGTGGCTATCATCTGTGAATGTCCAAGCCATCCGTGGATGAGCTCCAGGCAGACCGGCGCCTGGAGGTCCTGGCAACCCGAACGTCCATTGTCGTCTGGCACAGCCGCGTTGATGGATCAATCGGCCAAGCCAACCCATCCTGGGCCGCGTTCACGGGGCAGAGTTTCGAGCGGTACAGCGGCTGGGGCTGGCTTGAGGCGATCCATCCGGGAGACCGGGACGCCGTCGAAACCTCGTGGCGCTCTGCCGCCCGAGCGCGCGTTCCATTCGAAGCCGAATACCGCCTCAAGCGGCACGACGGGGAGTACCGGCTGATGCAGGTGGAAGGGACACCGGTATTGAGCGCCGGCCAGGTGGCCGAGTGGGTCGGCGTATGCATCGACGTGTCCGCGAGCCGTGCCTCGGAAACTGCGTTGCGGCAGAGTGAGTTGCGCCTGCGCTTTCTCGACGTTCTCGGCCTGGCAACGCGCTCGCTCACCGACCCGGCAGAAGTCATGCAGATCAGCGCGCGAATGCTCGGCGAGTATCTCGGGGCGACGCGCTGCGCTTACGCCGACGTGGAGCCGGACGGCGACCGGTTCACCATCCGCAACGATTGGTCGGGGGAGGGCGTGGCCAGCAGTGCAGGCGTTTATTCTCTCGAGCTGTTCGGCGCGAAGGCGACCAGCCGCCTGCGCCGGGGCGACAACCTCGTGGTGCGCAACGTGGACCTCGAATTGGGCGACGACGGCGGTGCGCGCATGTTCAACGCCATTGGCATCAAGGCGATCATCTGTGAGCCGCTGGTGAAGGATGGCCGCCTTGTCGCCATGATGGCCGTGCACCAGGCGCAGCCGCGAGACTGGAAGCCGCAAGAGATCGAGCTCGTCGCCGAAGTGGTGGACCGCTGCTGGATCCACATCGAGTGGGTGCGCGATGTGGCCGAGCGCGAGCGCGCGTTGCTCAAGCTGGAAATTGGCATCCAGGCGGCCGACCTGGTGATGGCCGAAATCGATTACCGCACCGGCCTCAACCACCTGTCGGCGGAATTGGCGAGATTGCTCGAACTGTCCGACGGCCCCGTCACAGTGCCGCGCCAGGCGATCTTCGACCGCATACATCCGGACGACCGCGAGCGGTATCTGCAAGCCATAGGGCGCACGATCGATCCGTCGGGCGACGGCCTGCTGGCGATCGATGTCCGCGCGTTGCTGCCGAGCGGAACCGAGCGCTGGATGCACATCCGCTTAAAGGTCACGTTCAGCATGCTGGACGGTCGGATGCAACCCGAGCGCGGCATCTGCGCCGCGCGCGAGGTGACGACCGAGGTGCAGGCGCGGCGGCAAATGCAGGAGGCCGATCGGCGCAAGGACGAATTCATCGCCACGCTCGCGCACGAATTGCGCAATCCGTTGGCGCCGATCCGCAATGGACTGGAAATCCTGAAACGCAGTGCGGGCATGCCGGCGTCGGCGATCCGCATTCGCGACATGATGGAGCGCCAGCTGGTCCACATGGTGCGACTGGTCGACGACCTGCTCGACGTGTCGAGGATCACCCGAGACAAGCTGGAAGTGCGGCTCGCCCCGGTAACGGTCAAGGAAATCGTTGATCTCGCGGTCGAAGCCACCCGGCCTTTTATCGACGCTGCTGGCCACACACTAGCGATCGACTTGCCGCCCCAAACGGTTCACGTCAATGGGGACCTCACGCGCTTGGCGCAAGTGGTGAGCAATCTCTTGAACAACGCGGCCAAGTACACGCAGGGAGCCGGGCACATCGAACTGTCAGCCCATGTGCAAGCAGGCGAACTGGTGCTGTCGGTCGTGGACGATGGCGCAGGAATTGCCGCGCCGATGCTCGGGCACGTGTTTGACCTGTTCTCGCAGGTCCGTGATGCGCAGCGCCATGCGCAAGGCGGACTGGGCATCGGCCTGTGGCTGGTCAAGAAACTGGTTGAGCTTCACGGCGGAACGATCGAGGCCCGCAGCCAGGGTGTGGGTAGCGGCTCCGCGTTTATCGTTCGACTGCCTGTGCTGCCCGCGCAATCTGCACAGATTTAGGTGCTGTTCAGCCGTGCGTGGCGGGGCTCGTGGCACGTGCAGTCCTGCCCTCGACGACTACGCGCGAGCCTTTCGCGAGCGCGGTGCGTTGTTCGACAGTGCGCGTGGAGCCGTCCTGCATCCGGATATTCATCACGTAGGCCGTGTAGGTAACCCTTCTCTTCTCGATCGCATGCCCGGCGTAAGCACCGCCCGCTGCGCCAGCCACTGTCGCTGCAGCGCGGCCGTTGCCGTGGCCGATCTGATTGCCGACCAGGCCGCCTACGACACCGCCGATGGCCATACCAGGCGTGACCGGCGAGCCGGCGATGCCCTTGGGCTGGCCGTGACGCTGCACCTGCGCGACCGAGACAACGACGCCGCAGTTTCTGCACGGTTCTGATTGCGAGAGGCGTGCCGCATGTGCGGGCGCGGCCTGCGTTGCGGTTGCGCCCAGGGCGCCGACAGTGACAACCGCGCTGACCAACGCGTGCATAGGAATGAGTTTGCTGAGATTCATGGTGCTGCCTTTCGTGTGCTGCTTCTGTTGTAGCAGTCGAGCCGCTGCGCGGCTGTAGGACGAGTGCCGGAACGGAACGCCGCGAGTTGCAAATGCCGATTTCACGGCGCTCCTGCAGGTCGCCTTTTTTTTAAATTCGCACGGCCGCGCGCGGTCAATCTCGTAAGTCGCTTGATACATCCGATTGACTGTCAACTTTTCCTTACAAGGCGCCCGCGCAACCGCCTACAGGTTAGCCGCGTAACAATTTTGTACGCAATCTGAACGGATCAAACTGACTCAACGGTCCAAGGGCCGTGCCGTTGGCGGATCGGCTCTCATCCGCTAACTTCAGGCAACTGAAAGAAAAGTTCATATGATCCGATTCGACAACGCAGTTAATTTATCGATGTGGTTTAAGGTGTCCATTCTGGGCGCTTTGCTCGCGGGATGCGGCGGCGGCGAACGTGATGCCTTCACTGCCGAAAACCGCGCAATGCCGATGTCGGCGGTGGTCGCGTTAGCGCCCGTCGACCTCAGATCAGCAGGAACCTTCACGATTTTGAGCAAAACCGGGATCACCGATGTTTATGCGTCCGCGATTGTCGGGAATGTAGGAACCAGTCCGATTACTGGCGCAGCGATGTTGCTCACATGCACCGAAGTAACGGGAAAAATAGTTGTCGTCGACGCAGCTGGCCCTCTGCCTTGCGCGGTAAACGATGCCACCGCCCTGACGACAGCGGTGCTCGACATGGAAGCCGCCTACCTCGATGCCGCGGGACGTACATCGCCTGACTTCACCGAGTGGGGCGCAGGCGAGATCGGCGGACTGACCCTCACTCCCGGCCTCTACAAATGGGGGACCGGGGTTTTGATCAGCAACGATGTGACGCTCTCGGGCGGCCCAAACGACGTCTGGATTTTCCAGGTCGCGGGAACGCTGAACCAGGCTAACGGCAAGCAGATCACCCTGGCAGGCGGCGCACAAGCCAAGAATATATTCTGGCAAGTCGCTGACTCCGTGACGATCGGGACAACCGCTCATTTCGAGGGTGTCGTACTGGGCAAGACCTTGATTGCGGTTAATACCGGCGCGTCGGCCAATGGCAGACTGCTGGCTCAGACCGCGGTCACGCTCCAAATGAACGCAATTACTCAGCCCGCTCAATAGCAAGAATGCCGTCATGTGACTGCGGGCCTCGCGACCAAACGGAGCCAGTTCTCCGTAAAAGTCGACGAAGCTCGAAGTCATAATCGGCAGGTGAACAATCCAACAAGACAGCCCCGGATCTGCCGACTCCTGTTGCTGGCGTCGGCCTTGGGCGGGACGGCTACGGTGCGCGCTGAAGACCCGCCCACGGTGACGCCTTACAGGCCCAGCGTTTCAGCGCCTGCCGCCTTGTCTGCGCCCGGGTGGCTGGAAGCTGAGACCGGGTTTCAGCGAAGCCGGGCGGACGACCCACGCCGGCGCGACAGCCTGCCGTATTCGCTCAAACTTGCGTTCACGCCCGATTGGGGCATTCGCATTGGGGGCGACGCGCTCATCCGCCAGTTAGGCGCCGATGGCGTTGTCGTTCATGGTGGAGGCGATACGTCGTTCGTGTTGAAACGCCGGTTTGCTGTCAATGACGCATCCGCGTTCGGGCTTGAGCTCGGCTTCAAGTTGCCGACTTCACGCACCGGCTTGGGCAGTGGCCACGGGGACGCGGGCCTGACCGGTATTTACAGCAGTGACCTTGCGCCAAAGTGGCACGTCGATATCAATGTTTCGGCGACGCGTTTGGGCGGCGTTGGTTTGGGTGAAAGCGCTTGGCAGAAAGCCTGGGCGGCGGCGCTGTCTCGCAACCTGAACGATCAGTGGGGCGCGACTGCCGAACTGTCCGGCACGCAACGAGGCGGGGCAGCGCGTACCTCGCAAGCGCTTGTGGCGGCGACCTATTCCGTCTCCAACGCAGTCTCTTTGGACGCGGGTGTAAGCAAGGGACTGAGCGCCGCTTCTGGCGGATGGTCGACGTTCTTCGGCGCGACCTTTCTCGTCGCCAGGCTGTTTTGACTACGCTTGCCTAAACCAACAATTCCGTCGGTAGTCCCTTGGTTGCTCTTAGCAGATTCTCCGCCGTAGCTGGTGCCTCCAGCGACACCGGCAAGCGCGAGGCAGTGACAGCCCCCACCGCCTCCCGCAGCGCCTCCCAAACGCTGATCGCCAGCATGAAAGGCGGCTCGCCGACGGCTTTGCTGCCGCCCACGTTGTCCTCGCGGTTTGCCTCGTGCCAGAGCTGGATGTCGAAGTGTTCAGGCACATCGCCCGTCGTTGGAATCTTGTACGTGCTCGGCGCGTGCGTCGTCAGGGCCCCCGTGTCGTTCCACACCAGCTCTTCGGTCGTGAGCCAACCCACGCCCTGAATGAAACCACCTTCGATCTGCCCGATGTCGATGGCTGGGTTGAGACTGCGGCCGACGTCGTGCAGGATGTCCACCTTCAGCACACGGCTCTCGCCGGTGAGCGTGTCGATTGCGACTTCGCTGCACGCCGCGCCATACGCGAAGTAGAAGAACGGCCGACCGGTCAGGGTGGTCTTGTCGTAGTGGATCTTGGGGGTACGGTAAAAGCCATCGCTCCACAATTGAATCCGGTTGGCGTACGCCGCCTTCACCACTTCGTCGAACGTGCGGGTCGATGTCGGTGAGACAACTTGGCCGCCTTTGAAGACGACCGCACCAGCGCCGCAACCTTCCAGCCCGCTCACGAAGGCCGCCAGGTTGTCGCGCACGTTACGGGCGGCGTACTGCGCCGCGCGGCCGTTGAGGTCCGTGCCGCTGGAGGCGGCCGTGGCCGAAGCGTTGGGCACCTTGCTGGTGTCGGCAGCGGTGGAGCGCACGCGCTCGAACGGCACGCCCAATTCGTCGGCGACCAGCTGCGCCACCTTGGTGTTCAGGCCCTGGCCCATCTCAGTGCCGCCATGGTTCACCTGCACGCTGCCGTCGGTGTACACGTGGACCA
>JBKJTX010000001.1:0-6323 GCA_046590315.1 Ramlibacter sp.
GTCGTATCACCGCCCATGAAGATCGAAATGCCAACCAGGCCCTCGTTGCCCACCACCGCAATCTCGGCCGAAGCCCCATCGCGCAACACGTACATGTGCGAAACGATGCAGGTCGTGGGGAAATAGACATATTCCTGGCGGCCGCCCGATTCGTACAGAACCTGGCCCAGCGGCATCGCCACCGGTTCAAGTTGCACTGCAAGCCTGTCGAATTCAGCGACAGGCAGGGCGGCTAACAGATGATTCTGGGAGGTACTGGAAGGAAGGGACATGCTCGCGTTGGGGCCTCGAACCGGGCACACGTTGAATCTTGGGCCATAAGTACCATTGTGCCTTCATCGACAAGGGTGCAAACGCTCGCTCAATGGATGAGCTGGACGCCGCGCGGATCGCTTGTCATGCCGGCGAAGCCACAGGGTTGCTTTTGCGTGTGACACCGCACAGACGGCAAGCCCAGCAGGCCCGAAACTGCGGCATGCATGGCACGTTGCCGGTGCAAAAAGAGCGCTCGACGCAGTTCGGGCCCAACGCGAAAGAACCCCATGAACAAGCGTTCGACGACTTCCCTTTACCTGGCCGCCGCAGGCCTGGCCGTTGCGGCGCTGCTGTCGGCCGGACCGGCCGTCGCCGCCGGCGCCAAGACTTCCGAGGCGCAGTTGCGCTACCAGCAGGATCGAGCCAGGTGCATGCGGGGTGATACGAACCAGGACCGCGCGACGTGCCTGAAGGAAGCGGCTGCCGCGTTGCAGGAATCGAAGAAGCTGGGCGCCTCCAGCGATGGCGAGCTCGCGCGCAACCGAATGATGCGTTGCGAAGGCTTGCCCGCCGGCGAGCGTGAAGAGTGCGCCACCCGCATGAACGCGGGAACGACGAGTGGGAGCGCGCAGCAAGGCGGCATCCTGCGTGAAGCCACCACCCCCGCGAAGTAAGCCGCCATGAACCCCATCAGAATCGCCGGCATTGCGCTCATCGTGGCGGGCGCCATCGCCCTCGCGTATGGCGGCTTCAGCTACACGAAACAGACGGACGTGGTCAAGGTCGGGCCGATCGAGCTGTCCGTCCGCGAAAAGCAGACCTTCAACGTGCCTTTGTGGGCCGGGCTTGCGGCGCTGGCCATCGGTGTGGGATTGCTGCTGGGCGGCAAGAAGGACTGAAGCCGCCGCTGTTCGCGGCGTGAAAAAAAGCGGCCTTGGTGGCCGCTCCTTTGCGCAAGCAGTGCTTATTGCCCTGACATGGACCGGTTGATCACCAGGCGCGTGGCCCTGTCCCGCACTTCGACCGCGGTCCGCCATTCCTGCCATGCAAGCTCAAACTGCTGCTCCTGCGAGCTGACCTTGACGGCTTCCCAGGCAAAGCGCTCAAGCGCCAGCGTGCTCTCGTAGTCACGCATCAGCGTGTCGACCGGCCTCAAGAACAGCGGCTGCGCACCGTGCTGTGGGTACGCCTCGACCGGCGTGTACCCTTTGCCTGCGGCCTCCTGCTGCAAGCGACGCACTTGCGCCTCGTCGCGGCAGTGCCGGTCCTTCATCGATCGGTCGTTGTTGTCGTCCATGACCCGCACTATAGGCCTGTCGCAGGCGTTCACTTCTCCAGCGTGGTTGCCGATTGTTCCCGCGGAAGGCGCACACTGAACGTGGTGCCGGCCTCGGCCGTGGAGTCGACCTCCACGGTGCCGCCGTGCAAGGTGGCGATCTCGCGTGCCACGTACAGGCCCAGCCCCAGGCTCGTCCCCTGCTGCTTCCGGTCGGCAGGGGATAGGGTGGACAACTGGACCAGGGGCTTGAAGATGTTGTTCCATTCGCTTGGCGGGATGGCCGGGCCGCGGTTGTTAACGCCGATGCGGACCGTGTCGCCTTCGCCCACCGCCCGCACGCGCACCGGCTCGCCTTCGGCACCGTACTTGGCGGCGTTGACCAGCAGGTTCGTGAACAACTGGTGCAGCCGCACGCCGTCGAACATGCCGAGCATGTTGCCCTCGAGGGACACGTCGAACTGCGTGTCCGGAAAAGTCGAATGCGCATCCTCCACTGCCGCCCGCATGGTCTCAGCCACGTCCGAAGGCTTCAGCACGATGGGCATGCCGCTGCCCAGTTCGGTGCGGGTGTAGCCGATCAGGTCGTCGACCATTCCCGACATCACCAGTGCCCCGCGCCGAACCCGCGTACCGATCTTCTGCACATCGGCCAGCGGGAGTTCGGGCCGCGCCAGGAGTTCGCCGGACAGCGTCATGGTAGCCAGCGGCGCGCGCAGGTCGTGCCCCAGGATCGCCAGGAACATGTCACGTGTCTGGTCCGAGCGCGCCGAGTAAGTGACGATGGACTCGGCCAATGCCTGGTCGATCGATTCATTAAAGCGGATCATCTGGCGGATCGTGTCCTCCGAGAGCGCGCTCACCTGTGGAAGCCAGAGCCGCAGCACGGTGGCGCGCATCGCCCGGAACTCGCTGCTGAGCTGCAGCAGCGTGAAGTGGCTTTTGTGGCGCTGCGTGCCATGGATGGACGCGGCGCTGGCCGGATTGCCCTCGCCCGGCGCTTCGCCGCGCGATTTCTCGTACTGCTGTTCAGTGCTCTGGCGACTGTCGATGTCGTTGGCGATCGACCGCAGGATGGCTTCTGCGTGGTCACGGAGCTCCAGCAAGGTCATGTCCTTGGTGTCCGTGTCGAGGGTGCGCGCAAAAGACACCCACTCGGCCATGATCTGTGACATGTGCTGCTCGATGAATTGGCGCAGGTGCATGCTAGTCATTCTGGCACGGCGCAAAATGCCGGCGGCAAGCCGCCGTTGTCGCTAGTTGCGGGAGGCCTTGGGCTTCAGCACCGGTATCGATTCCGGCACCGGCACCGGCAGGGGCGGGGCCACCACGAGGGGCGCCGGGGCGGGTGGCACCTCTTGCTGTAGCGACACCAGTTGCATCGGAACAGGCGCGGCGACAACCGTTACCAGCACCGGCGCGCGCAACAGCACGGGTGCCACGGCAATGGAAGTGAATGCGGGCACCACGTACTCTTCGCCCGCTTCCGATATGACTCCGGGTGCTGGCGCCGGCGCCGGTGGAGGCGGGCCGATGGGCGGGGGTGGAGTCGGTGCGGGTGGAGTGGGCGCGGGCGGCGCTGGGGTTGGCGCTGGGGTCGGCCCAGGCGTTGGCGCTGGGGTTGGCGCTGGGGTTGGCGCTGGGGTCGGCGCTGGGGTCGGCGCAGGGGTCGGCGCAGGGGTCGGCGCAGGCGGCGGCGGAGGAGCGGCAGCGATGGTGCCCCGCGCGTTCGACACGACGGGCGCGCAGCAGGTCACTGGAAGCGCGAAAGCCGATGCGTTCGCCCCGCTCAATGTGTAGCCCGAAAACACGAGCGGCTTGTTGGTGCCAACGTCTGAAGTGACGAAGTTGGCGGTGGCGCCGACCCCTGCGACCAGGGTCACGCCCGCTGGTGCGCCCTGCAGGCCGTTCAAGGTGACCAGCGTGGAGCCATCGAAGGTCTTGTCGGCCACGGGAAACACCAACATCCGCTGGGTCAGCGTCGCGCCCTCTGTCAAGGTGAAGTTGACGGTGTAGTCGGTGGGGGTCGTGTAGGACGTGGGGTTGTAGGTGATCGTCACTGGCGCCACGGTGACCGCAGCCTTGGGCGTCCCGGGTGCGAAGGTCACGGTGCCCGCTGCGGCTCCGGGCCCAGTGCCGCCGGTACCCGCACTCAGGACGAGGCCGAAGGGTAGGCCGAGGTCCTGCGCGGGCACGATCGCAGCGCCTGCGACGCGCGTGAGCGTGATCGCGCCGGAGATGTTGATGTCGCCGGCCGAGCACATGGAGATGTTGCCGGCGGTCGTGCTGACCGCTGCCGACATCGCCAGCGTGCGACCGGCGCTGAGCAACACGCTGCCGTTCGTGGTGGTGATCGCCGCGGCGCTGCCCATCCTGATGTCGCGGCCACAGCAAACGACAAGGTTGCCATTGGTGGCGGTGATGGCCTGGTTCAGGATCACGTCCCGGATTGCGTTGAGCGTGAGCGTTGTGGTGTTCGATGCCGGCGTGCCGATCCACGACAAGGCATCGTTGACGGTGATGTCACCCGCCCCCGGCGCGGCCGCGGCGGTAGTGATCGTGATGCTGTTGCTCACCAGCTGTCCAGACAGCGTCGTGCCACCGATGTTGTCGCCCGCTGCACTGCCGATCGTGAAGTCCTGCGGCTCGATCAGCCAGGTGCCCGTGCGCCCCAAGGCCGACGCCGTGGTGACGCGCGCCGAAGGCTGGACCTGCACCCGCGCTGCCGAGGTCTCGATGAAGCCGCCATCGCCGCCGCTGGGCGCGCTGGCGTCGAGCGTGCCGCCGACGTCGACTGTGCCCGACCGCATGTCGCCCATCAGGCGGATCACGCCGTTGCGCGTGGACAGGGTGCGCGCCTGGATCACGCCGGTGTTATTGACCGCGGTGGACATCAGGCCCGCAGCGGCCTGCGCGGTCAGCAGCACCTGGCCGCCGTCGGCCTGGATCAGCCCGCCGTTGTTCACCAGCGCGCCCATCGCGCCCTGGTCCACCACCACGTTGACCAGGTTGTCGCCCGCGACGTCGAGGGTGACCGCGTTGCCTGCGGCCAGCGAGACCATGCCGAGCCGCGCGGAGATCGTCCCCTGGTTGCTCACTTCGCGCCCCATGAGGACGACATAGCCGCCGTCCGCGTTGATCGCGCCCTGATTGATGACCGCCCCTGTGCCGACACCCGAGAACGAGTAGCGTCCCGCCATGAAGGCTGCATCACTGAGCGACAGTGTCGAGGCAACCAGCGAGCCCAAGTTGACCGAGACGCCGCTGCCGAACAGGATGCCGTTGGGGTTGATGAGGAAAACCTTGCCGTTGGACGACAGCGAGCCGTAGATGGCCGAGGGATCGGAGCCCACGACCCGGTTGAGCGCGACCGAGCTTGCGTCCGGCTGGATGAACCGCACCGCCTCGCCCGCGGCAATGCCGAAGCTTTGCCAGTTGATGGCGGTGCGGGCGGAAGTCTGGGTGATGGTGGTGTTGCTACCCGCGCTCGAGATCGTCGCGGCGCCCGCCGTCACCGCGCCTCCGGTGGGGCCTGCATGGCTCGCGCCACAGAAGGCGCCGGCCATGGCCATGGCCAAGGCCTGCAGCGCAAACCTGCCGTCGATCTTCGCAGGCGCATTGGTGCGGTCGGTGGACTTCATGATATGTACCTGTTTAGAAATACTTGATGGCCTGGATCCAGAACCGGCCTGAGTGATCTGGTGCCGACAGCGCGCGCTGGTTGCCCAGCTTGTGCGCGTAAGAGGCACGCACCATGAAGTTGCCGGGATCGGACCAGTTCACGCCGACTCCCGCGCCACTCAAGTCGCGGTGATTGATGCCGGGTGCCCAGGGCTGGTGGTTGATGGTGACCCTGCCCGCATCGACGAAGCCGACGAGCTGCACAAGCCCCATTCCGGCGATGGCTCGGGGCAGGTCCATGCGCGCCTCCAGCATTGCCAGCAGGCCTTGGTCCGCGAAGGCTTCGCCTTCAGGGTAGGCCCGCACGGCATTCATCCCGCCCAGCGCCATTTTCTCGGAAACGTCAAGGTTCTTCCCCGCAGCCTGGCCGCTGAGGGACGCATACAGGGAGAACGGGCCGCCGAGGTTTTGCAACCGCGCCAGGCTGAACGAGAACTTGCCGTAACCGCCATTGCTGCGCGCGGTGGCCGCGTCGAGCGCGAGTGCGGCGGGGGTGCGGATGTCGAGATTGCCCCCGGACAGCGTCATCGAATACGAAGTGATGCCCCCCGCGCCCAGCGAGTCGCTGTAGTCGCCATAGAGGCTGCCGGCGACCACACGAACGCGCCGGTCGACCCGTGACGGGACGGTGTCGATCTCGTCGCGGAACTCCTTGGCGTCGACCGACAGCTGCGCGAAAACGTTGCTCTGGCGCGAGCGCACCAGGGGCACGCGCACGAAAGCGCTCGCCACCTCGGCGGTGCCGTGCGCGCCGAGCGGGGCGAATTCCTTGCCGAGCTTGTAGCGCAGCGCACTGTAAGCGACGCCGACCTGGGCGCGGCCCGCCTGCACCTGATAAGAGATGCGCGCGTATTGCAGGCCCGAGCCGGAGCTGAGCACGCGCAAGGTGGCGACGTCGCCCAGGCCCAGCGGCTCGTTGAAGTTGACGGTGGCGCCCAGGCGGTACTGGCCGGTGTAGCGGTTGCCGGCGTTGTCGCCGTCGATGCTGCCGGTCACGCGCCGGCCCGGCGTCACGTCCACCAGCAGGTCGGAGGTTCCGGGCTGGAGGCCTGGCGACAGCGTCGATCTGACGGTGACGCCCGGCAGGTCCGACAGCAGCAGCAGACGTTCT
>JBKJTX010000146.1:0-8768 GCA_046590315.1 Ramlibacter sp.
GCGGCCCCATCGCCGGCCCGGTGTTCGCGCACCGTGTGCGAGCTGACGGCGCGGAGATCCCGCTGAACTCGAACGGGATGCGGGTCGCCGAGTGCGAGATCGTGTTTCGCTTTGGGCACGCCCTCGCGCCGCGTGCGCTCCGCTATGGGCGCGATGAGGTGCTGGCGGCCGTGACTTCAGTGCACCCTGGCATCGAGGCGCCAGACTCGCGCTTTCGCCACTTCGAACGCGCCGGCGAAGCCCAGTTGATCGCCGATTGCGCCTGCACCAACGACATGGTGCTGGGCGCGCCGGTGGCGCCGGACGCGCGGCTGCAACAGCTGCCCGGCCAAGTTGTGCACGCCCAGGTGAGCGACGGCCGGCGGCCGCAGGGGTTGGGCAGCAATGTGTTGGGCGACCCCGTGGAGGCTTTGGTTTGGCTGGTCAATGAGTTGAGCGGCGCCGGCCAGACCATCGAAGCTGGACAGTTCGTCACCACCGGGGCCTGCGTCGCGCCTATCCCGGTCGAGCCCGGTCAGCTCGTAGAGGCAGACTTCGGCTGGATCGGCCGCGTCCGCGTGCGCTTCACCGATTCATAGTCCAGGCTGCTCACCTCTTACTTATTGCGGATACCTCATCTTCGACACCAGCGTGGCGAATTGAGGATCGCCGCGCAAGCGCTCCCAACGCGGGTCGAGGCGCAGCCACACCAGCCAATGCGAGCGCTCGTCGAATGCGCTCTCCAGCCAGCGGAACGCCTCGTCGATTTGGCCGAGCCCGGCATGCACCAGTGCAACGCCGTACGACGTGACGAAGCGTTGCCTTGAGAGTGTCTCCATTTCTTTCAGCACGGCTTGTGCCTGCTCAGTCCTGCCGGCCCTGCCATACGTGGAGCCGCGAGCGGCGACAAGAACCGACCAATTGCGCGCCTTCGACTCGGCCAAGGCAGTTTGCTCGAGCGCGGCGTCGAACTGACCCTGCTCCAGGAGGGCGCGCGCCAGCCACACGTGCGCCAGCAGGAAGTCGCGGTTCATCGCGAGCACGGACTGCAATTGGGAAACCGCTTCCGCGTAGCGGCCGTTGTAGTAGTGATGAAAGCCGATGTCGGTGTTGATCGCGAGCGAGAGCGGGTCGAGCTGGTGGGCCGTCTGCACTTCGCGAAAGCTACGGTCGGGATCGCCGCTCGCCAGCAAATACACGGCGTACCACTGGTGCGAAACAGGATCGTTGGGGTCCAGTGCGAGGGCGCGTAGGAATTCCTGACGCGCCCCCTCCCAGTCCCAGTCGAAATAAAACTTGATGTATGCCAAGGCAGCGTGTGCCTGAGCAAGCGACGGATCGAGCTCGAGCGCTTTGAGTGCGTACGGTCGGGCGACGGGAAACGTCGCAGCCGGTGCGACGTAGCCCAGGTAGCCGAGGGTTGTGTGTGTGTCGGCCAGCGCGGCGTGGGCCAGCGCGAACCGTGGCTCGAGCTCGATGGCGTGGCGAAACTGAGCGATGGCGCCTTGGAGGCTGGCCTCCGAGCGCTGGTTCCACAGATAACGTCCCTGCAGATAGGCCTGATAGGCCTTTGCAGTCACGGTGGGCTCTCCTGCCGGTCTGGTGCTCGTTGCGCCGGCGGGCTGGTCCCGCAGCACGCTGGCGAGATCGTGCGTGACGCGGGCTTCCAGCTTGGGCAGGTCTGTCGCTGCCAGCACGTATGCCGTACTCCAGACCTGCGCGTTACGTCCGACGTCCACCAGTTCGACGCTGAGCCTGAAGGTGTCGCCGTTGCTTGAGAGCCTGCCGGTCACGACGCCGCCCGCCCCGAGCGCGCGACCGGCAGCCGCGGGGTCGCCGGCCGCCTTGAACCGGAACGCAGACGCCCTGGGCACGACGCGCAAACCCGGCAGTCGTGTGAGGCCCTCGATCACGCTTTCGACGATGCCGTCGGCGAGGTAGGCGCTCTGGCGGTCGTCGACAGCGAATGGCAGCACGGCGACCGCCGAATACCGTGGAGTTACTGGCCGCGCCAGCCAGCGCCACCCGCCGATGGCTCCGGCGGCTGCCGCCGCCAGACCACCGATCAGGAAGACGGTGCGCCGACGCGCAAAAGTCTCTGGGGGCGTGCCTGGGCTCCCGCCGCTGTCGAGGTTAGCCGTCATCGGCTCCTCCAAGGGTCGCGCAAACCCGGCAGTGGTGGCCACATCACCGATCTCGACCGCGGCATTGAATCGGTAACCCTGCCGCGGCACGGTCTCGATCCATTGGCCTGCTGGTGCGGCGCCGAGCACCTTGCGCAGCGCCGAAACGTTAACGCTCAGGTTGACTTCCTCTACGACGACGCCTGGCCATACCGCCCGCAGCAGCTCGTCCTTGGTCAGCAGATGCCCAGGATGCCGTACCAGGGTAACGAGAAGATCGAAAGCCTTGCCGCTGAGCGCCAACGGCGCGCCGTTCGAAAGCAACAGTCGTTCGCCGGGCACCAGCAAGAAGCGCCCGAAGCGAAAAGTCGGTTGCTCGTGGGACTTCATGCTTGTGTACAGGCGATTTGCAGGACAAATCCAGGCGATTTGCAAGGACGGCTAAACGTGTGACCGACATCATGGCACGCCCAGCTATCAATTTCACCTTCTGGAGGCAACCATGAATTCACTCATCTCCCTTTACATCCCATGCACGAGCTTGTTTCGAGCCATGTTCGTGGCCGGCGTCCTGGCCTTATCGTCGACGTTCGCCGCGGCGGCAAGTGAGGACGACGTACGCGGAGTCTTCGATCAATTCGTGCGGGCGCAAAACGCGCATGACATCGCAGCGGTGCGTGAGCTGCTCATCGATTCACCGAACTTTCTGTGGGTCACGCGCGGCGCCCCGGTTTGGGGCCGCGACGCGGCGCTGAAGCGCTTCGAGACCCTGTACCAAGGAACCTGGAAGCTTTCTCCGGACCTGCCCAACCTGAAGGCAGTCTTGGTCAACGAGACGACTGCACAGATCTACGTTCCGATCACCTTCAACATCGGTGCGGCTGGCCAACCGGCGCCCGATACCCTTTTCCTCATGAACCAGACGCTCTTGAAAACTCCCGGGGGGTGGCGAATTGCCAACATCTTGCCGATACCCCTGCCAGTCACGGCGATGACAGCACCGAAGTGACGCGCGCGCAGAATTGCAAGGATTCAGGGTCACGGCGGTCAGGCTCATCCAATACGTAGAGATCTACTTCAGCCGTACAGCTGATCGGCCCGCGTATACGTGCTAGGCAATTGACCTATTCCGTGTGCCCGCGGTGGTTCCACACTCGGCCCATCAGACACCAAATACGAGGGCCACATGAACCACTTCAAGCTGTTCTTGCCGAAACTCAGTGGCCGTGCGTCAAGCGAAGGCGCTGCGGCCGCGCACTCGTCGCACTTCAAGGAGACCCAGGCTGATGAAGAGTCGGCGGATACTTTTCCTGCACCTCTCGACGAGATGCACGCCTTCCGCGCATTTATGCCCACTGCTGCCGCAGACCTGTCGGACTCCTAGGTCCCGCGTTACGGCAGGGACAGCCGCCCGCGCTCGGGGACACGCACTTCACGCTGCACCCCATCCACGGAAAAGACGACGACAAGCGATTTGGTCCTGCCAGGGGCGGGATCCACGCCGAAGGTGTCGTTCTCGATCGGAATGTCGATTTGCCCATTGCGGGCCAACGATCGAATGCGGTCAGTGACGTCGCTCCAACGCTGCCCGTCCCCGTACCTGGCCCTGAAGATCATGAGTCCACCCCGTGGCGCGGCCTCGTCCCTGTCCCATCCGCCGCGATAGCCGCCGCCCTGGCCCCACCGACCGCCGTTCCAGCCCCTGAACTGCGAGCCGTCGATGGAATCGTTTTCGCGATATTCAAGGATGCGCGTTGCGCCATCGGGACCCCGCGCGTAGATGCGCAAGGCCTTGACCTCGCCAAGCGCCGGATCTTCGCCAAATAAGTCGTTCGTGATCCGCACCATCCGGTCCTGCCGCGCCACCTGCCGGAGCCGATCAGTCACGTCGATGTTGCGCGCGGCGGTCCCGTAGCGCGCCTGCAGGATCAGGAATTCGCCCTGGTCCCGTTGGCGCTGTGCGAAGACCGGGCGCAAGGGCAAGACAGCTGCCACGAGCGCCGCGCCTGAGAGTGCAAGGAATCGACGAGTTTGCATGGTGCCTCCAATTAGAGCTGTGCCACGAACGGTTGGTGGTTACATGATACGGCCCGGGCGGCGACGCGCTTGCTAGGTCGGCAACCCGTTCTTCAGCAAGTCACGTGCGATCACCCAACGATGTACCTCGCTCGGACCTTCCACGATGCGCAGCACCCGAGCCGAGCGCGCAATGTATTCCAGTGGCAGTTCCTTCGACAGCCCCATGCCGCCGAACAGCTGGATAGCACGGTCGGACACGCGCCCGATCAGCTCGGTCGCCTGCACCTTCACCATTGAACCGTCGCGGCGGAAATCCTTGGCGCCCTGGTCGATCTTCCAGGCCAGTTGGTAGACCTGCAGCCGCACCATCTCGAGCTCCTGCCAGCTGTCGGCGATCATCCACTGGATCGCCTGCCGGTCGGCCAGCAGCTGCCCAAACGTTTTGCGCGTGTTGGCCTGCTCGATCATCATCTGCAGGCAGCGCTCCGCCAGCCCGAGGCAGCGCGACGCGATGTCCAGGCGGCGCACGCCCAAGCGGTTGGTGATCGGCACGAAGGCGTTGCCCACTTCGCCGAGCACCTGACCGTCGTCGAGCTCGACATTGTCCAAAAACACTTGGTACGGGTGGTACTCGCCAATCATGGGATAGGACGTGGGGATGCTCACGCCTGGGTGGTCGCGGTCCACCAGGAAGGCCGTCATGCCGCCGCGCGAGCCCTTGCTGGCGTCGGTCACTGCGACCACGATCATGAAGTGCGATCTGCGCGCATTGCTGATCCACATCTTGGCGCCGTTCAACACCCACTTGCCGTTGACCCGCTCGGCCTTGGTTCGGATCGCGGCGGCGTCGGAGCCGGCACCCTCCTCCGACAACGCGATGCAGCTTTTCTTCTCGCCGCGCACGTAAGGCATGAGGTACTTGTCAATCTGCGCGCCCTTGCATTGCTCCTTCAGCAAGTACAGGTTGGGGCTGTCCGGCGGCGGCACGAAGGGAACGATGGAGTGCTTCAACTGCTCGGTGACCACGCACTTGGCCAGCATGCCAAAGTTCTGGCCGCCGAATTCCTCGGGCACGTCAATACCCCAGAGGCCCATGGCGCGCGCCTTCTCCTCCAGCGCCTGCTCCACTTCGGGCGGCAGGATAGCGTCGTCCTTCATGCCGCGCTCGGATTCGCGCCGGATCACCAGCGCCTCCAGGGGCTTGAGCTCGCGCTCGGTGAACTCGCGCACTGTGTCGCGGATCATCCGGGTGGTGTCGGGCAGCTCGAAATTCATGAAAGGCTCCTGTCAATGGGTGTCCGGCATGTGGACCATCCAGTCACACCGCCGCTTGCGCGAATCATAGGAACAGCCTGCTGTAAACTGCCCCGCTGTCCTTGTGAAAGTCGTCCACATAATGAGACAAGAGGAGGAGGCCGCCTCCCCCCGGGCTGGGGGCAGCCAGGTGGTGCAGCGCGTCGGGCTGCTGATGCGGCTGGTCGCGTCCGGCCAGCGCTCCGGCCTGCGCCTCGCAGACCTGCACCGCGCGGCGGGCCTGGAGCGCCCCACCGCGCACCGCCTGCTGCAGGCGCTTGTCGCTGAAGGTCTGCTGCGGCAGCAAACCGAGACGCGCCGCTACTTCCTCGGCCCTGCCATGTACGAGATGGGGCTGGCCGCCTCGCCGCAGCTCGCACTGCGCGACATCTGCCATCCGCACCTGCAGCGCATCGCGCAGCTCACCGGCGACACTGTATTCCTCACAGAGCGCTCGGGTCTTGACGGTGTGTGCACCGATCGGGCCGAAGGCGACGCGCCGATCAAGGCCTACGTGCTCGAAGTCGGCAAGCGTCGGCCGCTCACCGTCGGCGGTGGCGCCATGGCGATCCTGAGCGCGATGGACGACATCGAGCTGGACCGCATCTGCCGCGCCAACCTGGAGCGCACGCTCAAGAATTTTCCGCGCTATACGGAAGTGGCGCTGCGCCGCACGGTGCTGCGTGGCCGCGCGCGCGGCTTCGTGCTGAGCCGCGTGCTGGAATTGCCGGACGTGCGCAGCGTCGCCGTGCCGATCTGCGACGGGGGGCGGCCGATCGCCGCGATCAGCGTGTCCACCGTGGCCACGCGCATGAGCGACGAGCGCGCGGCCGAAGTGGCGGGGTTGCTGCGGCGCGCCGTCGACGCGATCGAGGATGCGCTCGCGCATCGCAACGCATCGATGGGGACCGGGGCTCAGTCGCCGGCGCCGGCGTCCTCAGGCGGCCGCCAACCGAAGAACTCCGGCCGGTAGCGCTGCATCGGGCCGCCGTCGAAGGCCCAGCCAAGGCACTGGCCCAGGGGCGGGCGCGGTTTGAACATCACCGGCTCCGGCAGCCCGGCCTTCTTGCGCTGGTAGGAGCGGTAGCCGCCCACGGTCTGGAACGCGGCCGTGCCCATGCCGAACAGCAGCTCGCGCAGGTGGGTGCAGCCGCGCTCACCGCCCATCCGTTCGGCGATGGCCTTGCGCCAGCCGGCACCCACCTTCACGCCCACCAGCAGATCAAACGGCGTGCGGGACTGCTGGCATTCGTCGAACGGCGTGGCCGGCATGTCCACTTCCACCGCCTTGACCACAAAGGCATCGTCGATGGTCAGGCGGATGCGCATGTGATGGACGGGTTCGCCCGCGCGCAATGCCCCACGTTCCTTTGCAGATTGGTCGTAGGCCTTGGAATCGTGCAACGTGCCCTCGATGTCCCACAGGCCGTCGGGGCGCAGGAAGCTGCGGTAGGTGACTTCGCGGACGTGGATGGGGACGCGGGTCGGGTCTTCTAAAAACATGCGGTGTTCAGTCCAATGTGATGTTGCGCGCCTTGATCAGCGCGGCCCAGCGGGTGCGGTCGGCGGCGAGCGTCTGGTCGAATACTACGGGCTTGTGGGGCTGCGGCACCAGGTAGCCCTCGCCAATATATTTCTCGCGGTAGCCGGGGTCGGCCAGCGCGAAGTTGGCGGCTTCGTTCAGCACCGCGAGCACCTCGGGCGGCGTTTTCTTGTGGGCCACCAGTCCGTAGCGCACCATGGCCTCCAGGCCGGGATAACCGCTCTCGTGCAGCGTGGGCACGCCGGGCAACACGTTCACTGGCTCCTTGGTCACCAGCGCCAGCGCGCGCAGCTTGCCCGTGCGCACATGGGGCAGCGTGGAGCCGACAATGCCGAACATCACCTGTATCTGTCCCGCGAGCAGCGCCTGCAGCGCCGGCGCGCCGCCGGTGAAGGGCACGTGCGTCATTTCGATACCCGCCGCCTGCGTGAACATCTCGCCGGCCAGGTGGAAGGCACCGCCTGTGCCCGTGGAGCCGTAGTTCAGCTTGTCCGGGTTGGCCTTGCCGTAGGCGACGAACTCCTGCAGATTCTTCACCGGTAGCGAGGCGTTGACCAGCATCACCAGCGGCACGTTGGCGGCGAGCGCCACGGCGGTGAAATCCCGCTCGGCGTCGTACGCCAGCTTCTTGTACAGGAGGCCATTGAGCACCAGCGCCGAATCGGAAGCAAAGAAGATCGTGTAGCCGTCGGCCGGCGCGTTCGCGACTGCCTGCGCGGCGATGGCGGCGTTGGCGCCGGGCTTGTTTTCCACCACCACCGACTGGTTCAGCTTTTTGGCCATGAGCTGCGCCACGTGGCGCGCGATCGTGTCCACCGAGGCGCCCGCATTGAACGGCACGATCATCTTGATCGGCCGGTTCGGGTACGCCTGGGCCACTGCCGTGCCGGCGCCCAATGCGAGGGCCGCGCCCAGCGCCAGCGCGCGCAGGAAATGCTTACGGTTCATCTTGTCTCCTGGTCGTTGTCGGTCAAAGCACGGCGTCCAACATTGCCTTCAGCCGGTCTGTCTTGTCGTTCATCCAGCCGTCCGCATTGCAATTGAAGGTGCGAAGCCCGTAGTTGACCACGTGCGCGCGATCATCCGGTGGAATCCCAGCGACACGCAGGTCCTGCGCGAAGCCGAAGCCGGAGAGCTTCGCAGCGACAGCATCCGCCACGTGGCCGACCGAGCCATCGCGCGCCCCGAGCATGCGCCCGATGTCCGCCACCACGACTGGGCACAGGTCGCCGAACGCACGCACGGCCGGCGCGGCCAGTGCCAGTGTTGCCTGCGACTGGGTAATGCCGGTGCCGGTGTTGGAGAGCCCTTGCGCCAGCATGTAGATCGCGCGTGTGATCGGGTGCATGCGGATCTCGTGCGTGCCCGCCGCCACGCCCAGAGGCGCGCCGCCGTCGTCCTCGTCGCGTGTGCGCAGCAGGGAAGCCGCGCAGAGCTCCACGCGCACGCCCCAGTCGGTAGCGTCGTCGATGCGCGGCAACGCCGCCTGCGCAATCTCCCAGCACTGACGGCGGCTGGCGAGCACCAGTGCATTTTCGTTCTGCGCGCCGGCGAGGTTCAACACGGCCCACCAATACTCCATCCCCGCCGCCGAACGCGTGAGCGCCAGCGGCGCGGTGAGCAGCGCCTTCGCATCCCAGAACACGGCCCGTGGCCGCGTCTTGGGGTCGAAAAATTCCAGCTGGCGTCCCGCCGCATCGTCCCGCATCGCCGCGCCGGCGCGGTTCTGGCTGGTGGTCGCCGCCGTCAGCACGTTGAAGATCGGCATCTTGGGCGCCGTCAGCCGGGTGGTCGTGCCGCGGCCGCCGGCG
>JBKJTX010000342.1:0-10711 GCA_046590315.1 Ramlibacter sp.
CGGCATGGACTTCTACATTCAAGGCGAACCCAACGAGGCCTGGGACCCGCGCACCTACACCGAGCTCAAGGGCATCTCCATGGCCGATATGGAGTTCGTCGACCTGAAGACCATCACCTCCGATCCTCGCTTCTCCCCAAACTCCATGCAGGCCACCTGGTAGTTGGCTCCGCGGTACTCCTGCACGGCTGAGCGGCGACAATGCCGCACCAGCCATGCAGGAGTCCGGTCGATGAAGCGTGTTGAATTTGAAGCCGTCTTCGACGTCATCGTCGTCGGCGCGGGGCTGTCGGGTGTTGCCGCGGCGCATTACCTTCAAACACTGTGCCCCAGCCTCCGTTACACCATTCTGGAAGCCCGTCAAGCGACCGGCGGCACCTGGGACCTGTTCCGCTATCCGGGCGTCCGCTCAGACTCCGACATGTTCACGCTGGGCTACAGCTTCCGGCCGTGGCAGAGCAACGCTTCGTTCGCGGCCGGCCCGGCGATCCGTCAGTACGTGAGCGATACCGCTCGCGAAGAAGGCATAGACCGGCACATCCGCTTTGGCCACCGCGTCGTTTCCGCTGATTGGGATTCGGGCGCGGCTCGCTGGACCGTGTCCGTTGAATCGGCGGACGGACCAAAGCACATGAACTGCCAATTCCTGTTCTTTTGCAGCGGCTACTACGACTACGAGCAAGGGCATGTTCCGGATTGGCCCGGCCGCGAGAGCTTTGCCGGCGTGGTTGCGCATCCGCAGCACTGGCCGGAAGGCTTGGATTACGCCGAACAGCGGGTGGTGGTCATTGGCAGCGGCGCGACGGCCGTGACGCTGGTGCCCGAGATGGCTGCCAAGGCCGCGCACGTGACCATGCTGCAGCGCTCGCCCAGCTACATCGTTGCGCTGCCCACGCACGATCGCCTTGCCGCGGGGCTGCGACGCGTGTTGCCAAGCGCCATGGCGTGGCGGCTGGTCCGCTGGAAGAACATTCTTTTGGCCGCCGGCTTCTACGAGTTTTCGCGGCGGTGGCCCGAGCGCGCGCGTCAGCTGCTGCTGCGCGCAGCGCGCCATTTCCTCGGGCCCGAGTTCGACCTGCAACGCCACCTCTCGCCGCACTACGCGCCTTGGGACCAGCGCCTGTGCATCGCACCCGACGCCGACATCTTCCAGGCCATCCGCTCGGGCAAGGCGTCGATCGTGACCGATACGATAGAGCGCTTCACACCGACCGGCATCCGTCTGGTTTCAGGCGAGGAACTCCCCGCCGATGTGATCGTCACGGCAACGGGCCTGCGCCTTAAGGTCATGGGTGGGACCGCGCTCCGGCTCGACGGACGCGCGGTGGATCTTTCGCAGGCGATGGTTTACCGCGGCACGATGTTCAGCGGCGTTCCCAATCTCGCGCTCGCCTCCGGCTACACCAACGCGTCGTGGACGCTGAAGTGCGAACTGGTGGCGCGCTACGTCTGCCGCCTGCTCGAGCACATGCGTTCACGCGGCCTCGACACCTGCATGCCGGTGGCGGGGGATGCCGCTCGTGCCGACGCGCCGCCATTCATCGATCTGACTTCAGGCTACGTGCAGCGCGCGGCCCATCAGCTGCCCCGGCAAGGAACCCGCAAGCCCTGGCGTATGTACCAGAACTACATGCTGGACCTCATCTCGCTCAAGTTCTCGCGGCTTGGGGATGAGGCGCTGCGTTTCGGGCGGCGCGGTGATCAGTCCGCCCCGTGAGACACCACACAGAATTTGTTGCCGTCGGGATCGCGGAAATATGCGCCGTAGTAGTTGGCGTGGTAGTGCGGGCGCAAGCCCGGCGCGCCTTCGGAGGTGCCGCCGTTGGCCAGTGCCACTTGGTAGGCGCTGTCCACCATCGCGCGGTTGGTCGCCGTGAACGCAATCATCTGCCCATTGCCCGGGTCCTGCGGCTCGTCGTTGAAAGTCTTGCAGATCACGAAGAGTGGCCGCTGGCCGCCCGCGCTATGCCAGCCGGCCCAGGGCCTGGCGTCGTCGCGGAAGCGCTGCTCCAGCCCCAGACTCACCATCAGCGGTGTGTAGAAAGCCAGCGCCTGATCGAAGTCGGTGACGCTCACAAAAACGTGCGAGAACATGAGGCCTTATTCAGACCTGTGCCCGGTGCTGGGCAATCACTTTTTGCACCACCGGCTCGGCCGCCATCCGGCGGCTGTGATCGGCCACGCGCGGGAAGCGCTCGATGTCGACAGCGTCGCTCTTCAACCAACTCGCCAACGTGAAGAGGTACGTGTCGCAGATGCTGAAGCGCTCGCCGAGGACCCACGGGCCCTTGAGGTAGTCTTGTTCGATCAGGTCGAAGCACTCGCTCATGTTCTGCGGCACCTTCTTCCTCATCGCCTCGATCGCCTGCTCATTGTCAGCCCAGCGGCTGGCGCGCGGCCGGTGCGCATGGGCGACATGGACGGTGGCGCACAGGTAGCTGTTGAACTCGTTGGCACGAGCCAGGAGAAAGGCGTCGTCGAGTGGCGCGAGGTTGGCCGCCGGGTACGACTGCGCGACGTATTGCAGCAGCGCGGGCGTCTCGGTCAGCACGCCGCGCTCTGTGACCAGCGCGGGCACGCGGCCCTTGGGGTTCAGCCGTAAATACTCCGGTGTGCGCTGCTCATTCCGGCTGAAGTCAAGTCGCACTGCGTCGTAAGTGGCGCCCGCGTATTCCAGAGCGAGGTGGCAAGCCAGGGCGCAGGTGCCGGGGGCGTAGTAGAAGGTGAGCATGGCGGATCATAGGCGGGACCGACGGCTCTTGCAGCACTGAGACTTTCAAACCGGTTACCGCGTTTGAAGGTCAGCAGGCGACACCGGCGCGACATATTTCACGTACTACGCCGCGTACCGTAACGTAACGTGCCAGGCCCTTGCAGGCAGTGACGCTTGTAAAGCGATGGCTCGTGCACAAAATTCGGCCTCTTCAACAAGGGGTGTACGAATTGGCTGACAAAACAACATGGCATGGACTGACGGGACTCTTGTGTAGTGCGGTGATGGCAGGTCTGGCTGGCTGCGGTGGCGGCGGGGGCGGGGGAACTGGTGCAGGAGCTGCGCCCCCAGTCATCGGATCGGGTACCACGGCGGCGGGCGCAAACGACACAGCAGCCGGGGCACCCGTTTCAGCGGGCGCAGCGGCGGTCATCGCCTCGGTCGCAACCGAGGCCCCCGCATCGGCCGGCGCTCCCCTCTTGGCGGACTGCGAGATGTTTCCCTCCAGTGCGATTTTCAACACGCGCATTGACGACACCTCGCGCTTTCCGGCGCACGCCAATAGTGGCAACTGGGTCAACCTGGTGGGCGGGGGGACTCAGTTCCTGGCCAACTGGAGCCCCAGCAGCAACCCCAACGACCTGGGCGGCTACTACGGCATCCCGATCAACTACGTGGACGGCTCTTCCAGCACCACCGACTGGCCCGTCGTTTCTTTCGACTTCGCCGCCTCCGGGGTGAGCAACGAGGCCAGCTATCCCTTCAAGAGCGACTGCGCCGTCCCCTCGGGCGCCGGCTTTTCCATCGTGCACGACTGCAACAGCGTGCCGGCCGACCAGCGCCGCTTTCCCTTCCCCAAGTACAACGTGCTCAATGAGGGCGGCAACTGCGGTGGGCCGGGCAGCTGCGCCAATGACCACCACGTGCTGGTGGTCGAGAAGGGCGCTTGCCGCCTGTGGGAGAGTTTTTACGCCCACAACATCTCAGGCCAGTGGTACGCGTCGGCCACGGCTGCTTGGGATTTGAAGTCTCTGGCGCTGCGCCCCTACGACTGGGCTTCGGCCGATGCGGCAGGCCTGCCGATCACCCCGCTGCTGGCCAAGGCCTCCGAGGCCAACGCCGGGGAGATCAAGCACGCGCTGCGTGTGACCTTCACCAACGCCAAGCTGTCTCTGGACGTTGCCTGGCCCGCGCGCTTTGCCGTGGGCGCCAACAACGTGGGGGCCATCCCCTTTGGCTCGCTGTTGCGCCTGAAGGCCAACTTCCAGATCCCGGACAGCTGGAGTGCGCATTCCAAGGCGGTGGCCACGGCGGCCAAACGCTACGGCATGTACGTGGCCGACAACGGCATGGACTTCTACATTCAAGGCGAACCCAACGAGGCCTGGGACCCGCGCACCTACACCGAGCTCAAGGGCATCTCCATGGCCGACATGGAGTTCGTCGACCTGAAGACAATCACCTCCGATCCTCGCTTCTCGCCCAACTCCATGCAGGCCACCTGGTAGGCGATTAGGCCGGGAGCGCATAGCATCGGGGCATGAGCCTCAACCTCATCGATGCGCTGATCCTCCTGGTCGTGCTGCTCGGCGCCGCCGGCGGAGTGCGGCTGGGCTTCGTTGCGGGAGCCGCCCGTCTGCTGACTGTAGCCGCCAGTCTCGTGCTGGCGTTCATCGGCTACCGGTATCCGGCAAGCTTTCTGGAACTGCGAGCGGCTTGGCTGGGCGTGTGGATTCCCCCACTGAGCTTTCTGGCCGTCTACCTCCTCGTGGACATCGTGGTCGGCTCCATTGTTCGCTGGCTGGTCCACGCCCTGCCGCGAGAGATGAATGCGAATGCCGTCAATCGCGCGCTGGGCGTGCTGCCGGGCCTCACCATTGGCTGGGTTCATGCCCTGATGATCGCGATGATCTTGCTGACGCTGCCGATCTCGGACCGACTGACCGACATGGCGCGCGGCAGCGAGTTGGTGTCGAGGCTGTCGGGGCCGGCGGAGTGGATCGAATCGCGGCTCGCACCTATCTTCGACCCGGCAGTGCGGCGGACCATGCAAGCGCTCACCGTTCCGGCGGAATCGCACGGCGCCATCAAGCTCCCGTTCAAGGTCGCAGCGCCGAAAGACCGCCCCGAACTCGAGGCCGCGATGTTGCTGTTGGTCAATGAGGAGCGCGCCAAGCAGGGGCTTAAAGCCGTGCAGGCCGACCCGGAACTTGCCGAAGTGGCCCGTGCCCACAGTCGCGACATGTTTGCACGCGGGTACTTCTCGCACGTGACGCCTGAAAAAAAGGAACTGACGGATCGCCTGCGGCAAGGCAAGGTGCGTTTCCTCGTCGCCGGCGAAAATCTGGCCCACGCGCCGACCTTGGCACGGGCGCATCAGGGCCTCATGAATTCACCCGGTCACCGGGCGAACATCCTGCGGCCCGAATTCGGCCGGGTCGGCATCGCCATCGTCGACGGCGGCAAGTACGGCCTCATGATCACGCAGAACTTTCGCAACTAGTGTTGCGCTCCGCAATCAACCACCCGCGGTGCTGGCAAGGTAGCGCTCCAACACTTCCAGCTCAGTTGTAGTGGGTGCGCCTTTGCCGGTAATCACTGCATACACGTTGCCACCGAAGCCTGGGCGTGGAAAGTACTCCAGGTATCCCCAGCCGATCAGCATCTGGTCGCATGGGCTGTTGCTGAACGTTGCCGCCCCGCTTCCAACCACGGTCGAATTCACGCGTAAGCGCTGCGCCCCGGGGACGGACGTCAACGTGACCACCGCCGGCGTGTTCGCGGCCAGCTTGGCCGGACTCGTGAGAGTTACCGAGGCACCGGTTACGTCGGTGACACTGGCCTGCGGCTGTGAGTTGCTGAAAGTGATCTGCGACGCGATGACGTGGCCGGCCTGCGAGGTCTGGAATGCGATGCCACTGTTACCCGCTCCGGGCACGCTGAGCGCGATCAGCGAGAAGTGCGGGTCTTGCAAGGCATAGGGGATGCGGTTGCGGGGGTTGGGCTCGGCCTCGGGCAACGGGATCGTCTTGCGGCACCAAAAGCCGGCAGTGTTCGTGGCGGAATGGTCAGAGTTCTTCTTTCCGTTGGTGACGCGCATCGTCGGCACCGTCAGACCGCCGGTGAAGGCGGTGTCTGTGTTGATCGTATTGAGCATCTCCATCGCGTTGCCAGGGCTCGAACCGTAGCCCGAATCCGAGATGGCGCGCACGGGCTGGCCCGCCGCGGCGGGGCCGCCCAACTCATCGTCCGTGTAGCCGTCTGCCAGTTCCCATTTACAGGCGCTGTACTTGGCGACGATTGCCATCGCGGCGTCCTGGAGGCTGGTCGCCGCGTACGCCACCGGATCGGTCAACGAGTACACCTTACGCGCAGGCGGCGCCTCGAGCGCGCCGGCCGTCACCGCAAAGCTCAACGTGGTCACGCGGTTAGCGCCCGGCGTGAACGTGAACGTGTCCTGCGTGTTGGCGCCGGCCGCCAGCGTCAGCGTACTCTTGCTGAACGTGCCGCCGTTGTTCGAGGTCACGGCGAGCGTCGCCGCCGCCCCCAGATTGCCGCGCGTGTACACCGTGATCGTGACAGGCGCACCACCCGGGGCCCACCCCGGGCCGTCGGCGAACACCGTCGCCTGCGACACGCCGATGGCCAATTTCATGGGGCCCGACATCTGCGGCTCCAATGTCTTGTTCTGGTGCCAGCCCGGTACGTGGTTGATGCCCAAGTTGTGCGACAGCCAATGGCTGCCGCCGTTCCAGCTGAACACTTCCACGCCATTGCTGATCGCGAAGTTGAGCATGCGCTGGTACATCTCCTGCCACCGCGGATCGTCGATCGGCATGCCCGTTTCGCTCAGCGCAAGGCGCACCCCCCGGGACTTGGCCCAATCGACGGCGGGACGCAAACGCGCGACGCCGGTGTCCAGGTTGATCGGCACCCGCCCTTCACCGACGCTGAAGTTGCGCGCGACTTCAGCGTCGTAGTCGTAGCGCTGCCCGCTGCTGCCGGCGTCCAGGTACATGTGCACTTCGTAAATCAGGTTGGTGCCCCTGAGCGGCCACGCGGGATTCTGAGTGCCGATCGTGAACGCCGCGCTGTATCCGTTGCTGTCGAGGTAAATTGGCGTGTTCGGGTCGATGGTGCGGATGGCATCGATCGCCGCCTGGGCGAACGTGGGCCAGATCAAGAGGTCTTCATTGCCGGAAAAGCTCTCGGTGATGGTCCCGGGTGCCGGCAGGTTGTATGGCTCGTTCATGAGGCCGTAGCCGCCCAGACCCGGATGATCTTTCCACTTGCGCGCTGCGCGCGTCCAGAAGTCAACAAACTGGGCGGGAGTCAGGGTCGCGCCGGGCGCTGTCGCAAAGATGCGAGTGCGCACCTGCGTGGCGTCGGAGGTGTACGGATAGATCTGGGGATCGGCCGGCTTCACCAGGCCTTTGACGGAACCGTCGGACTGGTAGATAAAGTCGCGGTAACGGCAGTAGTTGTGCAGGTCGAGTACGCACTTCACACCCGCCGCGGCGTGCGCGTCCAGGAGACCGGTCACGAACGATTCGTACATGGCGTTGAACGCCCCCGGCTCCCCGACGATGGCGCGTGTGGCCGCATTCGCATTGGTGCCCAGCAACACAGGCTGCAGCATTTCCCACACGATGGGCAGTCGGCTCTTGGCGTAGCGGTTGGCGCTGAGCCAAGCCACATCGCTGCGGCGCGGCACCGTGTAGTTGACGTTGGGAAGCGTGCCCGAGCCATACCGCAATCCCACCTCTGCCGTCTGCATACCTGCCAGGTTGACGCCGATCGCTACCGACGAGGGTTGCTGCGGAGCCGGTGCAGGAGTCGGCGCCGGCGCGGGCGCTACCGGTGGGGGCGCGGGTGCCGGTGCGGGTACCGGCGCAGGAGCGGGGCTCGGGCTTGCAGTGTTCGATCCGCCGCCGGAGACACCTGCGGGGGCGGGAGCTGGCGCCACCGCCGCGTCGCCGCCTCCACCGCCCCCGCCGCACCCGGCGATTGCCGAGGTTGCTACTGCCGCGCCTGCCGCCTTGTTGAAATCACGCCTTTTCATGGATACATCCCGGTCTGCTTGTGCCAAATGCCAGCGGTTGCGCATACGCTTCCGCTTTGCTCGTTCATCCGTGAGTGAGTATCGATGTGCCGAGTTCCTTTGCGTGCTGCTCGGCGGGAGAAAGCTCGCAAAATGGATGCATACCTACAAGTTGATCGGAGGGCGCTGACACGCGTTGCGGTGGGGACGCGTCACCCCTGTGAAAGATTCACTCTCGCACCCTTCGCCAAGCTCAGGCGTTGAGGCGAGCAGCGACCGGCCGGGGATAACCCCGGTCGACCCCGGCGTATAGAGGCCTGCTCGCTGCGGTCGGCAGAAGGCTGCGTGGATAATCCGCTGCTGAGCCTTTCCGTTTTTTTCTCCCCCTTCCCACCCCATGAGCGCATTCAACGAAGAGAAGGTCCTGGAGGTCCACCACTGGACCGACCGCCTGTTCACCTTCAAGACCACCCGCGACCCGTCGCTTCGTTTCTCCAACGGCCACTTCACGATGATCGGTCTGCGCGTGAACGACAAGCCGCTGCTGCGCGCCTACAGCATCGTGAGCGCCAACTACGAGGATCACCTGGAATTTCTCAGTATCAAGGTGCCGGACGGTCCGCTCACATCGCGCCTGCAGCACATCAAGGTGGGAGACAGCATCGTCGTCGGCCGCAAACCGACCGGCACACTGTTGATCGACTACCTGCTGCCCGGCAAGCGGCTGTTCCTGCTGTCGACGGGCACCGGCTTGGCGCCCTTCATGAGCATCGTGCGCGACCCCGAGACCTACGAAAAGTTCGAGCGGATCGTCCTCGTGCACGGCGTTCGCCAGAAAGACGAGCTCGCCTATCACGACTTGCTGGTGGAGCACTTGCCTGCGCACGAAGTACTGGGCGAACTCATTACCAGCCAGTTGCGTTACTACCCCACCGTCACGCGCGAGGCCTACAAGAACATGGGGCGCGTGACGGACCTGATGCAGACCGGCAAGATGTTCGAAGACCTCGGCATCCCGGCCCTGAATCAATCCGAAGACCGGGTGATGATCTGCGGTAGCCCGGGCATGTTGAAGGACTTGAAGCACATGCTCGAGGGCCGTGGCTTCAGCGAGGGCAACACCACCAAGCCGGGCGACTTCGTGATCGAGCGGGCGTTCGCGGAGCAGTGAGCTAGCCCAGCAAGCCCGGCAACTGCCACATGTCGGTGAAGATCGTCGAGGCGCCCGCACGCTTGAGCGCGTCAGGTGCGTCATGCCTTGCTTCCGGCGGGCTGAAGCCAAACACCGTGGCGCCAGCTGCAACGCCGGCGGTCACCCCTGTGAGCGTGTCCTCCACGACGGCGCAACGTTCGGGCGCAATATTGAGTGCGGCGGCAGCGGCCAGGTACACATCGGGCGCAGGCTTGGAGCGTGGCAGCTCGTGGCCGCTGAATATGCGGCCCTTGAAATAGGGCAGCAACCCGCACTTGTCCAACTGAAGTTCGACCTTGAAGCGGTCGGCGCCCGAAGCGCAGGCGATGCGCCCTTCAAGGCGCTGGTGCAGAACGGCCACCGCCTCGACCGCACCAGGGATCGGCTGCAGATGCCCAATGAGAGCCTGATTGCGGCGCTCGCGAAAACGCGCCATCCATTCTTCGGTGAGTGGCTGCCCAGTGCGAGATTCGATGACCGCCGCTTCGTCTTTCAACGTCTTGCCAACAAAGGTGCGCATGCACTCCTCAGGGCTCAGCTTCCACCCCCGTTCTTCCAGCATGTCGCGCAGCACGCCGTTGGTGATGGGTTCGCTATCGACCAGCACCCCGTCGCAATCGAATAGCACCGCATCGAATCGCCCGATCGCGCTTGTCATCGCCCGGCTCCATTAATGGTGAACATGACCCATTCAGGGCGCATGTTGAAACGGATCGGCAGGATGCTCACGCCCAGGCCACTGGTCACGTACATGCGATTGGCGCCGTGCTCCACCCAGCCATAGCCCCAAGACCGGGGCGCGGTGCTGGAAACGTAGAGCGCGCCGAAGAACGGTATCGAAACCTGGCCGCCATGCGTGTGCCCGGCAGCCAGCAGGCCCAGCGTCGGCGGTAGCTGCAACATGGCCGCCGGGTCATGCATGAACACCAGCGACTGCGCACCGGGCGGAAGTTTGGCAACCGCGCGCACCGGTTGGGCGTGACCACTCCGACTGTCCCCGATGCCCACCACCCAGAGGGGCGTGCCCGGCAGCGGCGTGGCTTCGTTCTCCAACACGTGAATGCCCTGCTTTTGCAAGGCGTCGGCCATGCGGGGTCCGTCGAACCACCAGTCGTGGTTGCCGAGCGCCGCGTAAACGCCCAGGCGGGCCTTGAGCCGGCCCAGCACCGCAGCGATCTGGTCCGCCGAGATGCCCGACTCTGCGGCACCGAGGTGCCCGTCGGCGACCAAGTCCCCCGGCAAGAGGATGACGTCGGGCTGGGCCGCGTTGATGTCGTCGATGATCTGCCCGGCACGCTCTGCCGTCATCACGCGCCAGAAGCGGCGATCGGTGAGATGCCAGTCCGACGCCACGACCACTTTGAGTCCCGCGGGACCTTTCCAATCGGCGACGGTGTGCGCGATCTCGCGATGGGCGACCCAGCGCGGCTCAATGCCGACCGACCAGATGGCAGCAGCCGCGATCGACGCCGTCAGCCAGAGAATTCGGCGATGCTTCACTGGCGGCACGCCTTCGCGGTCTGATCGAACATTGAACCGGGTCCCTATTGAATGTCTCCATCGACATAGTACCAACGCCCGCCATCACGCAGAAAACGGCTGCGCTCGTGCAGTCGCTGCGCGCGCTGGCCGCCGGAACGGAAGCGCGCCACGAATTCGACTTCGGCGTGATTGTCGTCAACGCGCCGATGATCGCGCACTTCCAGGCCCAGCCATTTCGTACCCGGCTCGGGCGCCAGCGTCGAGGGGCGGGTTGAAGGATGCC
>JBKJTX010000393.1:0-3319 GCA_046590315.1 Ramlibacter sp.
GCTCACCGCGGCCCACAAGGACACTGCGACGGCCCACCTCGGCCTGGAGTTCCTGGAAGTCGGCGACGACTTCATTCGCGGTCGCGTTCCCGTCGACGCACGCACGAGGCAACCCTACGGCTTGCTGCACGGTGGGGTCTCGGTATTGCTGGCCGAGACGCTCGGCTCATGCGGCGCCGCCTACTCTTGCGGCGAAGGCCAGCGGGCTGTCGGCCTGGACATCAACGCCAACCACCTGCGCGGCGCCACCAGCGGATGGGTGACGGGCATTGCGCGCCCGGTGCATGTCGGGCGCACGACCCAGGTCTGGCAGATCGACATGCACAACGACGCGGGAGAGCCCACCTGCGTGTCGGGCATCACGATGGCGGTGCTGCAGCCTAAATAGCGCGGGTCAGGAGGCGCCGCGCGCCATTCGCTCGCTCTTCCAGTACACGTCGTCGCCGCCGTTCATCCGGTTCAGCACGCGCGCCAGCACGAACATCAGGTCGCTCAAGCGATTCAGGTACTGGCGCGGCGTTTCGCGCAAATTTTCCGCAGCCCCCAACGCCACCACGGCGCGTTCCGCGCGCCGAGCGACCGTGCGGCACACGTGGGCCTGCGACGCCGCGCGGTTGCCGGCCGGCAAGATGAATTCCTCGAGCTTGGGCAGTTGCGCGTTGTAGTGCGCGAGCGCTTGGTCCAACGCCAGAACCGCCTCGCTTTTCAACAGTTCAAAGCCGGGGATCGACAGTTCGCCGCCCAGATTGAACAGCTGATGCTGAATTTCCACCAACACCTCGGCCACACCCGGCGTCAGCGCTTCGCACAAGAGCAGGCCGATGTGCGAGTTGAGTTCATCCACTTCGCCCATCGCGTGCACCCGCAAGCTGTCTTTGGACACGCGCGTGTTGTCGCCCAGGCCGGTGGTGCCGTTGTCACCGGTACGAGTGGCGATTTGGGTGAGGCGCTTGCCCATGAGGCTCTCCTGAATCTGGTGCTTGGGGCGATTGTGCGTTACGCAAGGCCTTCGTGATGTTTCGCACGAAACCTCGTGCAAAACTGATGGCGTGGCCGGCGCACCTGGGTTGGAATGGGGCATTCTTCTACTCCACAACCCTTGTTCAAAGATGCGTGTGAAACGACGACGTCAGTTGCTTCCCAATTTTGAGGCCTGCAGCGTTGCGCTGTTTGCGAGTCTGGCCCTGTACGGACCGATGCCTGCCCGGGCGCAAAGTGCTCCGCCAGCTACGGCAGTGTCACGGTCGGCGGGCGGACTCGCCAGCGCCGCGCTTGCCGCCAGCGGCTGGACGGAACAGCTTCGGCAGACATTCGACTTCGACGAATCGCTGAAGTAGCACAGCGCGCAGGTCCTGCGGTGAGCCGATTCCGCGCGTGACGCCGAAGGTCCCAAGGCTTAAACTGGGGCGCTGCCTGGAGACAAAGCATGAACGCGCCCACCGCCCTGACGCATCTCGTCCCCGAAATTCACCAGCGCGAGGTGCCGGCCGCCCTCATCGAAGCGCTTAAAGCGCGTTTCGGCGCCAATTGCTCCACCGCGATGGCGGTACGCGAGCAGCATGGCCGCGACGAATCGTCTTTCCAGGCGCCGCCCCCCTCCGCCGTCGTGTTCGCGGAAAGCACGCAAGACGTTGCCGATGCGGTCAAGTTGGCCGCCCAATGCGACGTGCCGGTGATCCCGTTTGGGGTCGGCTCCTCGCTGGAAGGCCACCTGCTCGCGGTGCAAGGCGGCATCAGCCTCGACGTAGGCCGAATGAACAAGGTGCTCTCCATCAACGCCGAGGACCTCACAGTGACTGTGCAGCCCGGTGTGACGCGCAAGCAGTTGAATGAGGAAGTGAAAAGTACCGGCCTGTTCTTTCCGATCGATCCGGGCGCCGATGCTACTTTAGGCGGCATGAGCGCAACCCGCGCCAGCGGCACCAACGCCGTGCGCTACGGCACCATGCGCGAGAACGTGCTGAGCCTGGAAGTGGTGACGGCCAGCGGCGAGGTGATCCGCACTGGCACTCGCGCCAAGAAGTCGAGCGCGGGCTACGACCTCACGCGCCTGTTCGTGGGCAGCGAGGGCACACTGGGCGTGATTACAGAAGTGACGTTGCGCTTGTATCCGCTGCCCGAGGCGATCTCGGCCGCGATCTGCTCCTTCCCGAGCATCGAGGCGGCCGTACGCACGACGATCCAGATCATTCAGTTGGGCGTGCCCATCGCGCGGGTCGAACTGATCGACCACAACACCGTGCGGATGGTGAACGCGCATAGCAAGCTGGGACTGCGCGAGGAGCCGTTGCTGCTGATGGAATTCCACGGCTCGCCGGCTGGCGTGAAGGAACAGGCTGAGCTGGTGCAGGAGATCGCAGCAGAGCACGGCGGCAACGCGTTCGAGTGGGCGAGCACGCCGGAAGAGCGCACTCGCCTGTGGACCGCGCGCCACAACGCTTACTTCGCCGCGATCCAATCCAAACCCGGCTGCCGTGCGATCTCGACCGACACCTGCGTGCCCATCTCGCGCCTGGCCGATTGTCTGCTCGATTCCGTGAAGGAAGCGGACGAGAGCGGCCTGCCCTACTTCCTCGTCGGTCATGTGGGGGACGGCAATTTCCACTTCGGGTACCTGCTCGATCCGGACAAGCCGCAAGAGCGGGAGATCGCCGAAAGGCTCAATCACCAATTGGTGGCTCGCGCGTTGAGGCTGGAAGGCACATGCACGGGGGAGCACGGCATAGGGTTGCACAAGATGGAGTTCCTGGTAACGGAGACTGGCGCCGGCGCGGTCGACATGATGCGCACCATCAAGCGCGCGCTCGACCCCAAGAACATCATGAACCCAGGGAAGATTTTCGCCCTGTAGGCCTGCAGCATGTCGCGCACCGCGCACCGCGCGATTCGCGACAATAGGCCTCATGAAGTCACCCCTCTTGAAATGGCTGATGGGGCTGCTGCTGCTCGTGTTCCTGGTTCTTGGGTGCGTGGCGGGCGCCTTGCAGTACTGGGTCGGCAGCGACGATTTTCGTGCGCGCGTCAGCCAACAGGCTTCGGCGGCAACCGGGATTTCAGTCGAACTGGGTGCGATCCATGTGAGCGTGTGGCCGTTACCGGCTGTGGCCGTAAGCAACGTACGTGTGAATAGCCAGCCGCCGCTCACGCTGGAGCGGATCGAGGCGCGTCCGACCTGGGCGGCGTTGTTGGGCGGGCGGCTCGAGATCGCGACCCTGCGGGTACGCAAAGCCGTGGTTCCGCAACAGGCGCTGGGTACCATCGCAGCCGGCATGCAAAAGGGCCACCCCATCGCCGAAACCAAGCGCGAGCCGCGCGGCTC
>JBKJTX010000394.1:0-8697 GCA_046590315.1 Ramlibacter sp.
TTCATCAGCCCCATGACCTGGGGCGTCGAGAGCAACGTCGTCGAGCGATTTACCGCTGCGGGGGTCCCCAAGGAGAACATCACCTGCACGCGAGACACGTTCACGTTCAACTATCCGGGCCGCCCGGCTGATTTCGTCGACGCCTTCAAGACGTACTACGGGCCCACCATGAATGCCTTCGAGGCAGCCGAGAAGACTGGGCGGGCTGCGGACCTGCAAAAGGAACTCAATGCCTTGTTCGAAAGCCAGAACAAGAGCGCCAGCCCCGCGACCACTTCGATTCCGGCCACGTTTCTGCGGGTGACGGTACGGGTCATTTAGCTTGAACCTGCCGCGGACAGCGACGAGGTGACTGCCTGGTAGGTGCTGCGCAAAGCCGCCGCTGCCCTTCCTGGCGGCCGACGCGCACTGGCAAGCCCGACGCGGCATCGGGGCGAGTCCTGTGGAGCGGTAAATCGACAGCCGCGGCGGCGAGGCTGGCGATTTGCAGGAAGATATTGCGCGCGGAACTATTTCGGAACTTGAACCCGACTCACCCGCGCGGAGATCGCCCACATACGCCGTCAGCGCCCAGAGAATCAGGACGTATGGGCCCACTACCATCAGGTAGTGGGGGCGATCGCGATGCGGTGCGCGCCGCTCATCATGCGATTGGGATTGATGATGGGAGCTCCGAAGTATTGGGCTATTCCGGCTGCGCCCTCTGCGACCTGGGACATCACAATCAGGGCGTTGACGTACTGAACCAGGCCTTGGAGATTGACCCCAGAAATGCTCAGGCTCATGTTGCTCTGGGCGCCGACTTCGCCCAGACGGGGACATTCGAGGCAGAAGCCCTGACAGGGGCACGCGCGTCGAGTCGGCGAGATCCAAGGTTCCATCTCGCACGCGTCCTCGAAGCTGCAGTTTTAGACCCCAGGGTTGCCTTGCAGAAGGCGGCGCTGCACTTGCTATCACTCGCCAGCTGAATGCCCAGCTTACGTTGAACGAGATAGCTCAGACCCATGGCCGCCGTGTTGGCGAGAGGATGTCTCTGCGCTGGGAGCCGTCGCCTAGTGATGCATCCGCTTTGCGGGCGTCACTCAGGTTTCGTTGCCTGCCAGAACAGGGCGGCTCGGAGTCTGGCGCAACAGGCGCTCCAGGTCCGCTGCCTGTGCCGGCTTGGTGAGATGAGCATCGAAGCCAGCGTCCAGCGCCGCCAGCTTGTCGGCTTCACCACCCCAGCCAGTCAGCGCCACCACCAGAGCACTCCCGCCCCATTCGGTGGCACGCATCCGCCTGCAGACTTCATAGCCATCCACGTCCGGCAGGCCGATGTCCAGCAAAACCGCTTGCGGAACAAACGCAGAGCCCTCGCGCAGCGCCTGCGCACCGTCGCCGGCGACCCGGGTCTGATGACCCATCGTTTCAAGCAACATGGCTAGGGTCTCGGCGCCATCAACACTGTCGTCTACCACGAGCACTCGGATGCCGCCGCTCGCGATTGCCGCAGATGCAACTGCGGGTGCTGGCGCTTCTGCCAGCGGCAAGCGCAGGATGAAGCGGCTGCCCTTGCCATGACCTTCGCTGCGGGCTTCGATGGTGCCGTCATGCAGCAGAACAAGCTGGCGACTCAGCCACAGACCGAGGCCTAAGCCCCCCTGGGACTGCTCCAGGCTGGACCCTTCTTGATAGAACATCTCGAAGATCTTGTCCAGCCGCTCCGGGGCGATTCCGACCCCGGTATCCGCGATCACAATCTCGGCAAAGCCATCCCGCACCGCCGACGAGATGGTGATGGTGCCGCCAGGCGCCATGTACTTGGCCGCGTTGGTCAGCAGGTTTGCAAACACCTGCGACAGCCGCGCGCTGTCACCGTCGAGCCACACCGGCGCCGGCGCCTCCGAAGATTGATTGACCTGGTGCTGGCCCTGCACGATCACCGGGCCCGCCGCTTCCAGCGCGTCGGACAGCAGCGGGGCCAATTCGAGCGGATGGCGGCGCAGTTCCAGCTTGCCGACCTTGATGCGGCTGACGTCAAGCAGGTCGTCGACCAGCCGGGCCATCTGGGCGGCCTGGCGGGCGATGACGTCGTGCGCCCATGCCACCTTTGCCGCGTTGCCGCTCTTCAGCTGCAACACGCGGGAAGCGTTGCTGATAGGCGCCAGCGGACCGCGTAACTCGTGGGCCAGGGTGGCGAGGAATTCGTCCTTGCGCCGATCTTCTTCCAACAGTTGTTGCTGGCTCTTCAGCAGCTCCTCTTCAGCGCGCCGGCGGACCACGACTTCCCGGCCCAGTGCCTTGCGCTTTCGCTGCAACACGACCAGTGCCAGCGACAGCGCGATCAGCGCACACAGCGCGATCGACGCCGCCACAGTCACCACAGCAACCGTGGACTCCGGCACCACGCGCATCCGCGTGTAGGTCCATCGGTCGATGATGCGATCAAACTCGCCGCTGGCGCGCAATTGCGCCAGCGCGCCATCGAGCTGGACTGCCAGTGCGGCATCGGCAGGGCGCACCGCGAAATTCCCGTGACCAATCCGAAACGGCGGCAAGCCGGTGACGGCGCGGATGCCCAACTCATTGAGGAGGTAATAAGCGCTCCACTCCTGCGCGGCGAAGGCGTCGACTTCGCGCCGCGCGACCATTTGCATTCCGTGCACGACGCTGTCGACTATCACCGGCGTCGCTTCTGGATACAAGGTCGCGACTTGGGCTCGCGCCAGCCCGCCGGCCGTGACTCCGATCCGCCGCTTCGCCAGCGAAGAGCTGCCGATCAGTGGGGCTTCGTCGGCACGGACAAACAACGCAAACGACACCGGTACTGTCGGTGCGCTGAAGCGAAAGCGTTGCTCGCGTTCGGGGGTACGGCCCAGCAATGTCAGCGCGTCTGCCTGACCGGACAGCAGCAGCTCCTGCGCATTCGACCAATCGATCAGGCGAACCTCCGTGGGCCGGCCCAAGATGCGCCCTACCGCCATCGCAATCTCAACATTGGCGCCGCGCGGCTCGCCGTTTTCCAGGAATTCGTAAGGAGGCAGGTTGTGGTCGCCGAGAAAGACCAGCGGCGCCTGGGCCAGAGCGCCCTGCCACGTCACCAGGCAAGCAACCAACCCGAGAGCAACCCTGAGCCAGCAGCGATTCGTGACGCTTCGTCGCGTGCCCGATAAATATTGCATACCGTTCTGAATATACCGCGACCACCAGACATGCAAAACCCGGCAGGCCGCATAAGATCCTGCTCTACCGCACAGCTGCGGAAGACGTCGAGGCCTGGCTCAGGCCACACCGCGCGGCCGGTGCTTGGCGAGAGAATGTCTCTGCTCTGGGTTCCGGTCATTTGAAAACGGTCCCGTCAGTTGACAACCCAGACCGCGCTCTGTAGCCTGAAGCGCATCACATCGGCGTAGATTGCTCGCGACGTGGGCATTCAGGGTCGGCGCGTACCATGTTCGTCTTTTCCACAGCAACTGGAGCCCCTCCATGACCTTGCCAGCTTCACGCCAAACCGAGGGCCGCGGACGCCTGTATGACAGCGTCGTCGACACCATCGGGAACACGCCGTGTATTCGCCTCAATCGCATCGCTCCAAAGCATGTGCGGATGTATGTGAAGGCCGAGTTCTTCAACCCGGCGTCCTCGGTCAAGGACCGCCTGGCGATCAGCATCACTGAAGAGGCCGAACGTCGCGGCGACTTGAAGCCCGGACAGACGGTGGTCGAGGCCACCAGCGGCAATACGGGGATCGGGCTGGCGATGGTGTGTGCCGCAAAGGGCTACCCGCTCGTAGTGACCATGGCCGATTCGTTTTCCATTGAGCGCCGTCGTTTGATGCGTTTTTACGGGGTGAAGGTGGTTCTGACGCCGCGCGCGGCCAAGGGTTTTGGCATGTATCAGAAGGCCAAGGAGCTTGCCGAGGCCAATGGATGGTTTCTGGCGCGCCAGTTCGAGTCCGAAGACAACTCGAAAATCCACGAGAACACCACGGCGCGAGAGTTGGTGGCCGACTTCCGGGGCGACAGACTGGACTATTGGGTCACCGGCTACGGGACGGGCGGTACCCTTACGGGTGTGGGCCGGGTGCTGCGCAAGGAACGCCCGGACACGAAGATCATCCTCAGCGAGCCGTCTATTGCCCCGGTGCTGGGTAGCGGCGTTGTGCAGACCCGGAACGCTGATCACTCCCCGGCTGCAAGCCATTCCGCCTTCACGCCGCACCCGATCCAAGGATGGACGCCGGACTTCATTCCTTACGTGATCCAGGAGGCGGTGGACAAGCACTATTACGACGAACTGATCCCGGTTACCGGGCCGGATGCGATCGCTTGGTCACGTCGGCTCGCGCTGGAAGAAGGAATTTTCACCGGCATTTCCGGTGGGGCCTCCTTGGCCGTGGCCATTCAAGTAGCGCAGCGCGCGCCTGAAGGCTCGGTCCTCTGCTGCATGCTGCCGGACACGGGCGAGCGCTACCTGTCCACACCGCTGTTCGAAGGCGTAGCTACCGAGATGACCCCGGACGAAGAGGCGCTGTCGCGCTCCACGCCCGGCTACCAGTTGCCTGCCGCTTGAGGAGCGGTTCGCGCGACAGCCGCTTCATTCGGCGGGGCTAAGGTGCTTCGCGCACCAGGACGTCGCCCAGGCGCAGAACGTCGTCGATCAGGGCTTGGGCGTGCGCCGTCTCGCATCGTGCGCCGACGAAGCAGGGCCTCAGTGCCAGCTTGCCGTTGACCTGCGTGGTGCTGGGCATGTTCGTGTTCTCGCGCATCAGCCTGCGATGCAGTTGGCGATTCAGCATGTCCAGGTCTGTCACGCGGGGGGAGACATAGCGGAAGCAGCAGATCGAGAGTGTCGGCTCCTGCAGAAGTTCGAGGTGAGGGTGCATACGCGCCGCATCGGCGACGTGCGCCGCCATGTCGTTATGGCGCCGAATGCGTTCGGTCATGCCATCAACGCCGATCTCGCGAATCAGCGCCCAGACCACCACGCCGCGACAGGGAGCGCTGAGCTCGACACCGAAGTCGTAGTACGGAACGCCGAAGTCATCCATCGAGTGCTCGACCCCCGCTGCGATCGCACCAGCAGTGTCGATCGACCCTTCCAGGTAGTCGGCGGGCTCTTGTGTAAATGCCCGCTGCAGGAGCCCGCGGTCGCGCACGAAAGTTGCGGCGACGCCCACCGAGGCACCCAGCCACTTGTGTGGATCGACGATCACGGAGTCAGCAAGCTCGAGACCCCGATACAACGGCGCGACGCGTTGGTCAAGGATGCCGGGCAGGCCGTAGGCTCCATCCACGTGGAACCAGACTCCGCGCTCGCGTGCCACCTCGCCGATGGCGTGTAACGGATCGATGGCCCCGGTGTTGGTTGTACCGGCGTTGGCCACTATGGCCATAGGCAGCACGCCGGCGCGCAGGTCCTGCTCAAGGGCCAGACGAAGTTTCGGCACGTCCATGCGGCCGCGTGCGTCGCATGCGATAGCACGCACTGACTGTCGACCGACACCGAGCACCCCCGCAGAACGCTGGATCGTGTGGTGGGCCTCGGCCGTGGCGTAGATGGCCACCGGGCGATCCATGCCATGCTTGGCCGGGTCGCGGCCGATCTGCTCGAACGACGACTGGCGCGCTGCGCCGAGCGCCAACAGGTTGGCCACAGAACCGCCGCTGCTATAGACACCTTGCATCTCGCGCAAACCGCACATCTGCGCCAACCATTGCAGCGAAAGCTCCTCCAGGAAGTTGAAAGCGGTGAGGCCATAGCGTTGCGGCGCGGCGATGTTGGCGGCCGTGGCGGCTAAGGCGGCCGCCGTGGTGCCGCCTGTCGTGATGAAGCCGCTGAAGCCGGGCCGAGCTGTCGCCGAGCCGTTGGGGATGATCTGCTCCAGCAGGTCGGCGGCTACCGCGTCAATGCCCACGCCGCGCTGCGGCAGCGGCTGGTCGAGTTGCTCGCGCCAACGTTGGCCGGGGTGCTGAGCGTCGCGGTGCTCGAAGCGCTGGAACTTGTCGAGTCCGGCGCCGATGCGCGACAGCAGCGTCTGAAGCCGGCCGGTTTCTGCCGCGTCCTGGGTCATCGTGTCACTCCATAAGTCGGTGGATTTCGCTGAGCAGTCAATCATCCCACCCTTGCGCGCGCGCCCACCTTGCGAAATCAATCGCGTAGAAAGGCATCAATCTCGGCAAGGAAGATCGGCCATGCTGGCTCCCCTGGCACTGGCATATGGTTTTCCGATTCCAAGGCGACGAAGCGCGCGTTGGGGAGCGCCGCCGCGAGGCGCTGCCCCTCCTCGAACGGCACCGCGTTGTCGTATCGGCTGTGCACCACCAAGGTCGGCGCTGATACGTCTTTGAGCAGGTCGACAACGTCGATATCGTCGCAGGCCATCCGCGTCCGGATCGCTGCGTCGGCCGACATGGCCATGCGTTGCAGATCCGCAAGAGCGCGGATCTGCGCAATCGGCAAACCTGGAAAGTAAAGCATGCCAAAGCTGCGCAAAAAGGCCGAGTGCTCGTCGCCCCAGCCGTGGCGCATCAGCGTCAGGTAGGCCTGCCCCGTATCGCGGTCTTTCGCCGAGTCGCGCTTGTTGCGACCCAGCGCGAAACCGCCGTTGAGGATGATCTTTGAAACCCGCTCGGGGTGACGCGCAGCGTGCGCGATCGCAACCGGCGCGCCTTGCGAGATGCCCAGCAGCGCGTACCGCGGCAACTGCAATGCGTCCACCACAGCCTGGAGGTCGCGCCCCATCGTATCGAATGAGAGTTCAGGTACGTAGCGTTCCGACATGCCGCTGCCTCGACCGTCGTAGCGGATCAGCCGCAGGCGCTCGGCGAGAAATTGATAAAGCCCCCCGCGAAATGCCACCTGCCACTCATGTTCGAGGTGATTGAACCAGGTCGGGGTCCGCACCAACGGAAGGCCGCGCCCCGCCTCCGCGAAAGCCAGCCTCACACCATCGGCGGCGCGGCAATCATCGATTCTTTCTGCCGCACCCCGTGGCTCGCCATCGGGTCTCGGAACGCGCGTCGCCGCCTCGACCGTAAAGAGGTAGCCGCGTCGAGGCAGTGTGCGGATGATCCTGTGCCCACTGTCAGAAAGTGCCTGCCGCACGTCGCTGACACATTGAACCAGCGCATCGTCGGTGACCGCAAGACCGGGCCACAGCGCATCGAGCAGCTCATGCTTGGAAATCACGCGCCCGGGGTTGGCAACAAGATGCCGCAGCACGTCGAAAGCTTTGGGCCGCAACTCGATGGCGCGGCCCTCGCGCCGCAACACGCATTGCTGCAGGTCGAGGCTGAAGCCCTCGAAATCCACGGACTGGGGTGAATCGAGGATGACGCGATGGGTGTGATCGTGCATCTAAATTTCGGCAAACTTTCGTGTTGCGATCGTTACAGGATAGTGGCGCGCCGTCAACATGATGGCACTCAACGACATGTTGGGCGGCCATCCAACTGCACGGCAGTATCAACCGAAGAAGGACCACGATGTTTCACCACTCCCTGACTGAGTGCGCATTGAAGGCGGGAATGCGTTGTTCATTGGTAATGCTGATGAGCCTGGTTGGCTTATCCGCCTATTCGCAGGCCCCTGCTCAAGAGCAACCACTGACGTGGACTGCTGGTGATCCGCAGCTTAAATGGGGGCCCTGTCCGCCGTTCTTGCCCAAAGGATGCGGCATCGCCGTCCTGCACGGCGACCCTGCGAAAGACAACGTCGACGTGTTCTTTAAAGTGCCTGCGAAGGCAACGATCCCGCTCCATTTGCACAGCTCGGCGGAGCGCATGGTACTGGTAGCAGGTGAGCTTCATGTTACCTATGACGGTCAGAAGAAGGCGGTTCTTAAACCGGGGACGTATGCGTACGGTCCCGCCAAACGGCCACACAATGGCTTCTGCGCAAGCAGCGTCCCCTGTGTCCTCTTTATCGCGTTTGAATCGCCGCTGGACGCTGTGCCTGTTGAGGGTCCCGCCAAAAATAGCAACGTCGCTCGATAAATCTTCAGCGGCGGTGCTAAAGCACGCCGTGAACGCTACGACTGGGATATCTACATGGCTAAGTCCAATCTCTCGATGAATGAATTGTGGGCCGCGCTGCCCGATCTGACTGCCGAGGCAAAACTGCGCTCGGTGGAATTTGAAGGGCTGCGCCGGTTGGCGCCCGATTTCGTCGCCAGGCTCAAGGAGGCGGGGCTGATGAAAGTCCTGGTCCCGGCCGAGGTCGGCGGCTATGGCGCCTCGCTGACGGAGGGACTCGAGGTTCTGATGACACTCGCCGAGGCCGACGCGTCGACCGGCTGGGTCTGTGCCCACGGCAACATCTGCGCGGCCTTGATCCATGCCTCCGCCGAGCCGCGACTGTGCGACGAGTTCTTCGCCGATCCGGCCGCCTATGCGTCCTGGAGCAACCTGCCCAGGGTCCAGGTCGTGGAACAGGCTGACGGTCTTCGCATCTCGGGGTCCTGGGGGTTCGAGTCGGGTTGCACGGGCGCCACCTTCGTGGGTGGCGTGGTGATGCTGCCGCCTGTCGCCGACGGCGCCGCGACCATGCGCGGTGCGGCGCCAGGGCACAAAGACGTCATCAAAGTGCACGTCATGGCTGCCGGTGCCGGCCATGCCGATCGGGTCCCAGGTTTCTTCGATGCGAGCCTCGTTGACCGGAGCGAGGGCGGCCATCATGCGTGGCGCGGCGCTGTCGGCGACCGGAGGCAGCATCACC
>JBKJTX010000032.1:0-7488 GCA_046590315.1 Ramlibacter sp.
GGGGCCTTCGCGCCTTGGGGCGGCCCGGCGGCGCTCATGTCGACCCCCACGCTTGCGGCTAGAGCCGCAACACGCGGCTTTACGCTGCTGGAACTGCTCGTCGTCATCGCCATCATGGCCATCGCTACCGCCGGGGTGAGCCTGGCACTGCGCGATTCGCAAGCCACGCAACTGGAGCGCGAAGCACAGCGGCTCGCCGCATTGCTGGAATCGGGCCGGGCGCAATCGCGCAGCAGCGGCGTTCCAGTGCGTTGGTATCCGACCGAAGCGGGCTTTAGATTTGAAGGCGTGCCACCCAAGGCTCTGCCCGAGCGCTGGCTTTCCGAAGGCACCCACGTCCAGGGGAATGTGACGCTGTTGCTTGGCCCCGAACCGATCATCGGACGGCAGGCGGTCGTGCTCAGCACCGCTCTCGCGCCCGACCGGAGTCTGCGCATCGCCACCGATGGCCTGCGCCCCTTTGCGGTGAGCCAGACGGAAGCCGCGCCCTGAGGCCGCATGAAACGCGTAGCCGGCTTCACGCTCATCGAGGTCATGGTCGCATTGACGATCGTTGCCATCGCGCTGGCCGCGGGCCTGCAAGCAACCACAGCCCTCACGGCGAACGCACTGCGCCAGTCGAGCGTTCTCCTGGCGCATATCTGCGCGGAAAATGAATTGGTGAAGGCACGGCTCGCGCGCCAGATGCCCGACATCGGAGACTCCGACATCAGCTGCGAACAGGGCGGTTATGTATTCGGCGTGCACGTGACGGTGTTGCCCACACCCAATCCAAGTTTCCGTCGGGTCGACGCGCAAGTCTTCGACAACAGCGCACCGGTGCTGCGCTTGTCCACGGTGGTCGGGAGATATTGATGCACGGTAAGCGGCACCTTCGTGGTTTCACGCTGGTCGAACTGCTGGTGGCGCTGTTCGCGCTGGCCCTGCTTGCCGTCATGAGCTGGCGCGGCCTGGACGGGATGACGCGCGCCCAGGCGCAAACTGAGGCACGCGCCGATGAAGTGCTCGCTTTGCAAGTCGGGCTCTCGCAGTGGTCGGCCGACCTTGACGCGATCATTGAATTGCCGCGCACCAAAGCCCTGGACTGGAACGGCCGCGTGCTGCGCATGACTCGGCGCAGCACCACTTCGGTGACCGACGGCGTGCTGGTCGCAGCCTGGACCCGGCGGATTGTGAATGGCACGGGCACCTGGTTGCGTTGGCAGTCCCTCCCGGTCACGACGCGCGGCGAGCTCGAACAGGCTTGGCAGGAGGCCGACACCTGGTCCCAGAACGCGGGCGAGGCCCAGCGGGCGCGTGAAGTCACCATTACGCCGCTGGCTGAATGGAAGCTCTTCTACTTTCGCGAGAACGCGTGGACCAACCCCCAGTCGAGTGAGCTCACGTCGACCAGCGTGGTCCAGCCGCCGCTGGTTCCGGCCTCCGGCACAGTAGTAGGCCCGGCAAAGTCGACGTTGCCCGATGGCGTGCGCCTGGTGCTGACGCTGCCGCCGGGCCAGGCGATCAGCGGCACCTTGACGCGTGACTGGGTGCGCCTGTTGCTGCGCGAAGACCACATCAACCAGGGCCCAACCCCTTCCGACCATCTGGGGGAGCCGTGGGCGGTGCCGCTGCAGGAAGCCAGACTCGCCAGCTTCCTCGCGGCCGAGCGGAACGTTGCGACGGATGTCGGCGCAGATGTGCTGGATGCGTTTCTCTCCGGCCAGATCATGGACTTGCAATCGCTCATCAACGTCAACAATTTGGTCGACGCCCGCGGCGAACCGTCCAAGACCGAGCGGGAAACCATGGCCCGCCTCTTCAATTTGCTGGGCCTGCCGGCCTCGGAGCTGGACCGGCTGTCGGAGAATCTGCGCTTTGCCGGCGACAGCAGCGGCGAAAACCGATCCGCGCCGGAAGCGCCCCTGCGCCCGCAAAAGGTCGAGCAACTGGTGTGGCTCGGCCTCAGTCCGCAGACCGTCGCCGTGCTGCAACCCTATGTGACCCTGCTGCCGCGGAGCACGAAGGTCAATCTCAACACCGCGTCTGCGGAAGTGATATTCGCCACAGGACACGCGCTGGATCTGGCCGATGCCCAGCGCTTGGTTCAGGAGCGCGAGCGTTCGCACTTCCGTCGCCCCGAGGACGCGCAGAACCTGTTCTCAGACCCCGCCAAGCTGCCGCCTGGACAATCCAACTTCGCTGTCGAAACCGAGTTTTTCGAAGTGCGAGCCCGCCTTCGACTGAACCAGCTGGTCGTGGAGGAGCGCTCGATCCTGGAACGTCCCCGCGGCAGCGTCGACGTCTCGGTAGTGCAGCGAGAGCGCGGAGCCGTGGACCCCGCGGGCCTGTCCCAAGCGGCTTTCAAGCGCTGAGTTTCCGCATGTTCCTACAATCCACGATCTCATGAGCGCCCTCGTCGTACATCTGCCCGCCCAGCCCGTCAGCGCCACGACGGAATTTCAGTTCGCCGTGACGAACGACGGCAGCACGCTGCTCAACCACGGCAGTGCGCCCGCGTCCGTGCTTCCGATGTCCAGCCGCGCCGGCAGCGAAGTCGTGGCTGTGGTGCCGGCCGGCATGCTGTCATGGCACCGGGTCGAGTTGCCGCAGGGCATGACGGCCCGCTCGCCGCGCCTCCGCGCTGTGCTCGAAGGCTTGCTGGAAGAGCAATTGCTCGACGAGCCGGAAACCTTGCACTTCGCAGTGCAACCGCAATTGCGCACCGGAGTGCCGTTGTGGGTCGCGACGTGCGAGCGCGACTGGTTGCGCGGCGCGATGCAGGTGCTCGAAGCCGCGGGACGCCCCGCCTCGCGCATCGTTCCCGAATTCGCGCCGGAAGGGGAGCCGGCACTCTATGCGCTGGGCGACCCGCAAGACCCGCAGCTGGTCGTCGCCGGCAGCACGGGTGTGACGGTGTTGCCCCTGTCCTCGCAAGCGCTCGGGCTGTTACCGGCCTTGCCTGACAACACGCCTTGCATCGCGGAACCGGCGGTGGCGGCCCTGGCCGAACAGGTGTTGCAGCATCAGCCGGTGTTGCAGCACGCAGCCGAACGTTGGCTGCGTGCGGCGCGGTCGCCGTGGGACTTGGCCCAGTTTGATCTCTCCAGTTCCGGGCGAGCCCGCGCGTTGAAAAAATTAGGCACGGCCTGGGCCGACATGTTGGCCGCCCCGCAGTGGCGACCCGCGCGCTGGGGTGCACTGCTCCTGGTGGCCGTGAATCTCATAGGCCTGAATGCATGGGCCTGGCGTGAACGGTCCGCGCAGCAGGAAAAGCGCGCAGCCATTCGCGCAACGCTCACCCAGACATTTCCGCAGGTGACCTACGTCTCCGACGACGCCGCCGCGCAGATGGAAAAAGAGGTTTCCGCGCTGCGGCAGGTGACCGGCGCAACATCCGGACGCGATCTCGAAGCGATGCTGGGTGCGCTGGGCACCGTGGTCCCGCCGCAAAGGCCAGTCAGCGCCCTGGACTTCGCGCCCGGCGAACTGCGAGTGAAGGGCCTGGCTTTGACCACCGACGAAAACCGGTCGGTCACGGCCGCGCTCAAAGCCCAGGGCTACGCTTCGGTTGTGAACGGAGAAGCTTTGGTGATCACTCCGCAGGTGCAGCCATGAGCCGCGCCGCCGTCCTGCGAACCCGCTGGGAAGGCTTCGCGCCGCGCGAGAAGTGGATGATCGCCGTGGCCGCCGCTCTGGTCGCTGCCACGTTCGTTTGGCTGGTCCTGCTCGGTCCTGCCCTCGCCACACTCAGCAAGGCCGAGCAGGAACATCGTGCGCTGGATTCACAGTTGCAGCGCATGCGCGGCCTGCAAGCCCAGGCACAGGCTCTGCAATCGCAGCCCAAGCAAAGCTACGACGAGGCGCTACGCCAGCTCGAACTGTCGGTCCGCCAGCGCTTGGGCGCTTCGGCGCGCATGTCGATCGCCGGCGAGCAGGTCACGCTCACGCTGTCGGCAACACCGCCCGACGCATTGGCCCAATGGTTGACGCAAGCGCGGGTCAACGCCCGTGCCCTTCCGGGCAAAGCCAGTTTGTTCCGCAACTCCGCCGGCCTCTGGGATGGCACGCTTGTGCTGACCCTGCCGCCGCGCTAGCCTGCACCGTGGCAAGGGTCACTTCTGTAGCGCGGCCGCGCGGACCTTGGGGCTGGGCCGCAGCCGGGGCGATACTGGGCTTGGTCTGTTCGCTGCTGAGCTTCGCACCGGCGAGCCTCGTAGGCCGTGTGGTTGATCGGGCAACCGAGGGCCGCGTGCTGCTCGGCGATGCACGGGGCACGGTCTGGAATGGTTCGGCTCAAGTACGTTTGACGGGTGGGGCCGGCAGCACGGATGCGCTGGCGCTGCCCACCCGCCTCGACTGGAGAGCGCGTCCGCGCTGGAACGGACTCAATGTCGAGCTGTCAACTGCATGTTGCGCGCCGCAGCCCGTGGTCATCCGGTTGCGCCGCGGTTGGAACGCAACGCGCCTGACCGTTGCCGATGGACAGACACAGTGGCCGGCGGCACTGTTGACCGGCCTGGGTACGCCCTGGAACACGCTGCAATTCGACGGCGAGCTCGCCTTCTCCACGCAAGGGCTTTCAGTAGAATGGACCGATGGCCGCCTGTCGATGACCGGGCGGGCCGAACTTCTGGCGCAACGAATGTCGTCGCGCCTTTCCACCCTGAGGCCCATGGGCAGCTATCGCATCAATGTGCTGGGCGGCGACACACCGACCCTGCAACTCGAAACCCTGGAAGGCAGCCTGCAATTGAGCGGCAGCGGCCAGTGGGTCGGCTCTCGCCTGCATTTTTCCGGCGTTGCCACAGCGGCGCCCGAGCGCGAGGACGCGCTTGCGAATCTGTTGAACATCATCGGACAACGCAGCGGCCCGCGCTCCATCATCAAGATTGGATAGGATGAAAACTTTCCCACGCTCTGTTCTCGCGCGATCGGCGGCGCTTTGCGTTGCCTGCGCGATCGCGGTCAGCGGCCCTGGCCTCGCCCAGACCCGACGCGCCGCGCCGGCGCGCGAACCGGTGACGCTGAACTTCGTGAACGCCGACATCGAGGCGGTGGCGCGGACGATGGCCGCCATCACGGGCCGCAACATCGTTGTAGACCCCCGCGTCAAGGGCACCATCAACCTCAGCACCGACCGTCCGGTGTCGCCGACGGTGGCTTACAACCAGTTCCTGGCGGCGGTGCGGCTTTCCGGCTTCACGATAGTGGAATCGGGTGGCCTGCTGAAACTGGTGCCCGAGGCCGACGCCAAGCTGCAAGGCGGCGCGGTATCGGTCGGTTCGCCGCAAGCCGGCAACCAGATCGTCACCCAGATCTTTCGCCTCAACTATGAGCCCGCAGGCAACCTGGTGCCCATTCTGCGTCCGCTGATCAGCCCCAACAACACCATCAACGTGAACCCCGGCAACAACTCGCTGGTGATCACCGACTACGCCGATAACCTGCAGCGCCTCGCCCGCATCATCGCGGCACTGGACGTGTCCAACGCCACCGACGTGGACGTGATCCCGCTACAGCACCAGCTGGCGTCCGACGTTGCGCCCATGGTGCAGCGCCTGCTCGATGCGAGCGGCAGCACGGCCACCGGCGCAGCTCCGGGGGCGCCCGGACAAGTTCAGGGCGACACGTCGTTTCGCACCACCATCATTGCCGAATCGCGCAGCAACGCGCTGCTGGTACGCGCCGCCAACCCGGCTCGCCTGAGCCTGGTGCGTTCGTTGGTGCAAAAGCTCGATCAGCCGTCGTCGCAGAACGCCACCGGCAATATTTATGTGGTGTACCTGAAAAATGCCGAAGCCACGCGGCTGGCGGTGACCCTGCGCGCCGCGCTCGCCGCCACCAACGCCGGCACGTCGGTGGGCGGTGTCGCGGGCGGCGTCACCGGGGGCGGTGCGGCAACGTCCACTGGCGCGGGTGCCAACCCGGCGACAGCGCCGACCCAACCCTCGGCGCAGGTCCAGACCGGTGGGCAGATTCAGGCCGACCCGGCCACCAACGCGCTCATCATCACTGCGGCCGAGCCGCAGTACCGTCAGATTCGCGCCGTCATCGATCGGCTGGATACGCGCCGGGCGCAGGTGTACGTGGAAAGCCTGATCGCGGAAGTCAACGCCACCAAGGCTGCTGAATTCGGCATCCAGTGGCAAGGCCCGATCAGCAACACCGGCAAGAACACCGTGGGCGTCATCGGCAGCAATTTCACGCTGGGCGGCGTCAACATCATCGATCTGGCGACCAAGGCGGGGAGCGGCTCGGTGCCGTCGCCTGGCCTCAACTTCGGCACGGTGACCCAAATCGCCGGCCGCTACTTGCTGAGCACGCTCGCCCACTTCCTGCAGTCCACCGGCGAAGGCAACGTACTGTCCACGCCCAACCTGCTCACGCTCGACAACGAAGAAGCCAAGATCGTGATCGGCCAGAACGTGCCCTTTGTCACGGGCCAGTTCACCAACACCGGCGCCAACAACGGTTCAGTCAACCCGTTCCAGACCATCGAGCGCAAAGACGTTGGCCTCACGCTGCGGGTGCGGCCGCAAATCAGCGAAAACGGCACCGTCAAGATGCAGATTTTCCAGGAAGTCTCCAACGTGGATTCGTCCTCGCTCAACTCGCCCAGCGGCCTCATCACCAACAAGCGCTCGATCGAATCCAATATTTTGGTGGACGACGGGGGCATTGTGGTTTTGGGCGGCCTGCTGCAGGACGACTTTTCGGAGAGCCAGCAGAAAATCCCCGTGCTCGGCGACATTCCCGTTGTGGGCAACCTCTTCAAGAGCCAGTCGCGCACCCGCAAGAAGACCAACCTGATGGTGTTCCTGCGCCCGGTCGTGATCCGCGACGGCGTGCAAAGCGATGTGCTGTCGCTTGACCGCTATGACCTCATGCGCGGCAAGCAGGTTGAAGCGCAGCCGATCAACAGCATCCTCACACCCGTCAACGAAGGCCCGCTGCTGCCGCCCTTGCAGGCCGTGCCCGCTGCGCCGGCGGTGCTGGTCGACCCGCGCGTCGCGCCGCCCGAGGCGCGGCCCAACGCGCCCGCTCGCACGCCGGTGACGCCGACCCGCTGATGCGCTACCCGCTGCCCTACGCGTTCGCGCGCGGCAACCAGTTGCTGCTGGAGGATGACGGCCATGAGCTCACCCTCTGGCACCCGGCCGCGCCTGCCACCACGGCGTTAAGCGAGGTGGTCCGCAAGTACGGCGTGCGCGCGCTGCAGCCCCTCGACCCTTCAGCCCTGGCCCAACGCATCAGCGCGGCCTATGCGCAGGGCGAATCCAGTGCCGCCACCGTGGTCAGCGAAGTGCAAAACGACGCCGACCTCTCCCGCATGATGCAGGAGCTGCCGGCGGTGGAGGATTTGCTGGAGACCAGCGACGACGCGCCCATCATCCGCATGCTCAATGCGTTGCTGACGCAGGCGGCGCGCGACGGCGCCAGCGACATCCACATCGAGCCGTACGAGCGGCATTCCAGTGTGCGCTTCCGCGTCGACGGCACGCTGCG
>JBKJTX010000092.1:0-6710 GCA_046590315.1 Ramlibacter sp.
TGGACCAGCTGCACGAGAACATCGCCCAGTACACGCACTCGGGCTCCAAGCCCTGCAACATGGCCGCCGCCGGCGAGTACGTGGTCGGCATCTCGTTCGAGTACCGCGCCAACAGCAACAAGGCCAAGGGCGCGCCGATCGACCTCGTGTTCCCGAAGGAAGGCCTGGGCTGGGACCTTGAAGCCTTTGCCATTCACAAGGGCACGAAAAAGCTGGACGCCGCCAAGAAGCTGGCCGACTGGGCATCGAGCAAGGACGCCATGCTGCTCTACGGCAAGAACTTCGCGATCACAGCGCAGCCCGGCATCGCCCCGCCGCTGGCCAATGTGCCCAAAGACTACGAGGCACGGCTGGTGAAGATGGACTTCAACTGGGCCGCCGACAATCGTGAGCGCATCCTGGCCGAATGGAGCAAGCGCTACGACAGCAAGACGGAAAAGCGATAGGCAAAAGCGAAGGTGCGAATCATGGTGACTTGCGGAGGACAGGCAGGCCGCGTGCGACGGCTCGTTTCCTGGTCGGCATTGGCGGCGACGCTGGCGCTCACGGCTTGCGGAGGTGGCGGCGACGCGCCGGCGCCTGGGGTTTCCCCGGCACCTGTCGCCGTCATCAGCGATCCCAACGCGCCCGCATTCACCGGGAACACTGCCACCGACGCCATCAACTGGTTTAATTTTCGGCGTCAGCAGGCTGGCCTGCCGGCCCTCGCGCGCAACACGGCGATCGATGCCGCTGCGCAAGGACACTCCACCTACCAGGGGCTGAACGACACCATCACGCATGTGCAGGTCCAGGGCAAGCCCGGCTTCACCGGCGTGCAGGAAAGCGACCGCCTGCGCGCGGCTGGGTACCTGCTACCGCCCAGCAACTACGCCTATGGCGAAGTGATCGATGCGCGCGGCGACACGTCGGGGGTCGCCGCGGCCGAGGACCTCATCGGCGCGATCTATCACCGCTTCCTGGTGATGGAGCCCATGTACAAGGAAGCGGGCGCGGGCGCGGCAACCAGCGCTTCGGGCGCGACGTATATGACGGTGGACCTCGCGGCGATTGGCCTGAATGGCGGCTTGGCGGCAAACGCCTTGGCGGTGTATCCGTTCTCGGCGCAGACCGGCGTCCCGGCCCGCGTGAGCAGCGACGCCGAAACGCCGGACCCGGTGCCAGGCATCAATCTGGTCGGCTATCCGGCCAGTGTGCACGCGAACCTCACCTCGGTGGTCGCGGTCCAGGCCTTCACGATGGCCCCACGCGGTGGTGCCGCATTGCCGGTACGGTTGTTCGTGCAGGCGACCGATGCTGAGACGCCGCCATCGGCAGCCGCGATCATTCCACTGTCACCGCTGGCGCCGGGGACCCTTTACGACGTGCAATTCGTCGGGACGGTGAACGGGACGCCGGTCACCCGTGCCTGGTCGTTCACTACCCAATGAGCGACGGCGGGCCGCTTCCGACAGCGCCGCCCGCGGCCATCGAGCTGCGCCGCATTCGCAAAGACTTCGGCGCTTTCACGGCGCTGCACGATATTGATCTCACTGTGCGCCGTGGGGAGTTCGTCTGCTTTCTCGGCCCTTCTGGCTGCGGCAAGACCACGCTGCTGCGCATCATCGCCGGCCTCGAAGTGCAAACCTCGGGCGGGGTCTGGCAGGCGGGGCCAGGCGGCGCGCTGCGCGACGTGTCGCGCCTGCCTCCCGCCGAGCGCGACTACGGAATCGTGTTCCAGAGCTACGCGCTCTTTCCCAACCTGAGCGTCGCCGACAACGTGGCCTACGGGCTCGTGAACCGAAAGACCCCGCGCGGAGAAATTGCCAAGCGCGTGTCGGATCTGGTCAAGCTGGTCGGCCTGCCGGGCAGCGAAGCCAAGTATCCGGCGCAGCTATCGGGCGGGCAGCAACAGCGCATCGCACTGGCGCGGGCCTTGGCCACATCGCCCGGTCTGTTGCTGCTCGACGAGCCCCTGTCGGCACTGGACGCTTTGGAGCGCGTGCGCTTGCGCGGGGAAATCCGCACGCTGCAGCAGAAGGTGGGCGTGACCACCATCATGGTGACCCATGACCAGGAAGAAGCGTTGTCGATCGCCGACCGCATCGTGGTGATGAACCACGGCGTGATCGAGCAGGTGGGCACGCCCATGGATATCTATCGCGAACCGGCTTCGCCATTCGTGGCGGATTTCGTGGGCAAGGTCAACGTGATCCCAGCGAAGGTGGCCGGTGGCGAGATACGGGTGGGGAGCCTGCGCATTCCCTGCGAGGGCGAGGACCGCGACGCGCGCATCTACCTGCGGCCGGAGGACGTCCTTGCGCGCCCGATCGCCGACGGCGACCCGCACGTCTTCGACGCCGCCATCGAGAAGATCGAATTCCTGGGTTCCTATTGCCACGTGAAAGTGGCGTCACCGGCGCTCGATACGCACAAGCTCACCGTCTATCTCTCACTCAACTACCTGTCGGAGCAGTCGCTGGCGGTGGGCTCGCCGCTCAAACTCAAGCTCGTACCCGAGCGCATCAAGGTCTTCTGATGTCCGCCGTGCTGCCGTCGATCGTGTCCACCGCGCCGGTGAGGCTGTCGGCGCACTGGAGCGACCGGGTCGGGCACATCGCGTTGCTGTTCGTGGCGCTGGCCCTGGTGGTGTTCCTCGCGCTGCCGCTTCTCACCATCCTCTTGCAATCCGTGCAGGACAGGCAAGAGGCGTTCGTTGGCCTTGCAAACTTCATCGAGTACGCGCGCTCACCGTCGCTGCTGCGCAGTCTGTGGAACAGCGTGTGGGTATCCGCAGTGGTCACGCTGATTGCCCTGCCGCTGGCCTTCGGTTTTGCCTACGCCCTCACGCGTTCGTGCATGCCCTTGAAGCCGCTCTTTCGCGGCATTACGCTCATTCCTTTGCTTGCGCCCTCGTTGCTTGCCGCCATTTCCCTCATCTACTGGTTCGGCAATCAGGGCGTGCTCAAGGGCTGGATGAACGGTATCGGCATCGCCGAAATTTACGGCGCACCCGGCATCGTGGTGGCGGAGTGCTTTGCGGTTTTCCCGCACGCGCTGATGATCCTGGTGACGGCGCTCAGCCTCTCCGACGCTCGGTTGTACGAGGCCGCCGATGCGATGGGCACGAGCGCCGCGCGCAAGTTCTTCACCATCACGTTGCCCGGCGCCAAATACGGTCTCATCTCTGCGGCACTCGTCACCTTTACGCTGGTCATCACCGACTTCGGCATTCCCAAGGTCATCGGCGGCAGCTTCAACGTGCTGGCCACCGATGTCTTCAAACTGGTGATCGGCCAGCAGGACTTTTCCAAGGGCGCGGTGGTGGCGATCCTGCTGCTCGCTCCGGCGGTGATCACCTTCGCCGTCGATGGCTATGTGAGCCGGCGCCAGACTGCGATGCTTACCGCGCGCGCCGTGCCGTACCGGCCCCAAAGCGCACCGGGCTACGACCTGGCGATGACCTTGTACTGCTGCCTCATCGCCTTCCTGGTTCTGGCGATGCTGGGCATGGCGATTTTCGCGTCGTTCGCGAGTTTCTGGCCCTACAACCTCGCGCCGAGCCTGCGCCACTACACGCTGGGGTTGGTCGATGCCGAGGTGAGTGTTGCTTTCTTCAACTCGCTGAAGATGGCCGCCGGCACAGCGGTGTTCGGCACGGCGCTGGTGTTCTGCGGCGCTTATTTGCTGGAGAAAACCCCAGGCATGGACGGCCTGCGCGAGGGACCGGTAAAGCTCCTGCGCAGCTTGGTGAAATTGCTGGCCATGCTGCCCATGGCCGTGCCCGGCCTGGTGCTGGGCCTGGGGTACATCTTCTTTTTTAACGAGCCAAAGAATCCCTTCAACGGTCTGTACCACACCCTGACGCTGCTGACGCTGTGCACCATCGTCCATTTCTACACCACCGGTCATCTCACAGCCGTGACGGCGCTCAAAGCGCTCGATGGTGAGTTCGAGGCTGTGAGCGCCTCGCTGAAGGTGCCGTTCTTCAAGACCTTCTGGCGCGTCACGCTGCCGATCTGCACGCCGGCTTTGGTCGACATCGCCCGCTACTTTTTCATCAACGCGATGACGACGATCTCCGCCGTGGTGTTCCTGTATTCGCCGGAGACCAAGGTCGCCTCGATTGCCATCCTGAACCTGGACGAAGCCGGCGAAATGGGCGCCGCCGCGGCGATGGCCGTGTTGATCGGCGCGGCGTCGGCCACCGCCACGATGATTTTCATGGCGCTGGCATGGTGGGTGAACCGCCGCACCCAGGCCTGGCGAGCATCATGACCGGCGAAACGCGGACGAAAGAGAATGGAGAACCAAGAATGGACAGAGACAAGATCCTCCTCACCCCCGGTCCCTTGACCACGACGCTACGCACCAAGCTGGCGATGCTGCGGGACTGGGGCTCATGGGACGCCGACTTCAACGACGTTACGGCGCGCGTGCGCAGCAGCCTGCTGAAGATCATTCATGGTGAAGACTCGCATGTGGTCGTTCCTTTGCAGGGCAGCGGCACCTTCAGCGTCGAAGCGGCCGTCGCCACGCTCGTGCCTCGCGATGGGCATGTGCTGGTGATGGACAACGGCGCCTACTGCAAGCGTGCGGCCAAGCTCACGTCGCTGATGGGCCGGAACTGCACAGTCATGCCGTTCGACGAAGCCGCGCAGGTCTCGCCCAGCGCGCTGGACGCAAAACTCGTGGCCGACCCGAGCATCACGCATGTCCTCCTCATCCATTGCGAGACCGGGGCCGGCGTCTGGAATCCACTTCAGGAAGTGGCCGACGTCTGTGCCCGCCACGGCAAGGGCCTCATCGTCGACGCGATGAGCTCGTTCGGCGCGCTGCCGATCGACGCGCGCGAAACGAAGTTCGATGCCCTCATCGCTGCCAGCGGCAAATGCCTGGAAGGCGTGCCCGGCATGGGCTTCGTCTTCGTCCGCAAGGCAGTGCTGGAGGGCTGCGCCGGCCGCAGCCAGTCGTTGGCGATGGACCTGTTCGATCAGCACCAGTACATGGAGAAGACCGGGCAATGGCGCTTCACGCCGCCCACGCACGTGGTGGTGGCGCTGGCCGAAGCGATTGAACAGTTCGAGGCGGAGGGCGGGCAGCCCGCGCGGCTGGCCCGTTATACCGAGAACTACCGAACCCTCATCCATGGCATGTCGCGGCTCGGCTTTATGCCTTTCCTCGACCCGTCGATCCAGGCGCCGATCATCGTCACGTTTCATGCACCCGGCGACGCACGCTACGATTTCCAAACCTTCTATGCGGCGGCGCGGCAGCGGGGTTTCATCCTGTATCCCGGCAAGCTCACACAGCTGGAAACTTTTCGCGTAGGCTGTATTGGCGCGATTGGCTCGAACGAGATCGAGCAGGCGGTGCTGGCAGTGGCGCTCGCGCTGGAAGAAATGGGCATTGCATCCGGCGAACCGGCGATCTAAGTACCCGCGCACGCACCCAGAACAAGGAGCGAAGAAACCATGGCAACCAAGGTCCATCCCGCGCTCGCGGCCATCCGCAAGTCCGGCGCCGACAAGGTGAAGGTGGCATGCAGCGATATCGACGGCGTGTTGCGCGGCAAGTACCTGCATAAGGACAAATTCGCGAGCGCTGCAGAGAGCGGCTTCGGCTTTTGCGACGTGGTGTTCGGCTGGGACGTGGGCGACACCACCTACGACAACGCGCAGGTTACCGGCTGGCAGCATGGGTTCCCCGATGCGCTGGCCCGCCTGGACTTGAACACGCACCGCAACGTCCCCTGGGACGGCGGCATCGATTTCGTCCTCGGCGAATTTATCAACCCCGATGGCACGCCGTACGCCGTGTGTCCGCGCCAGACCTTGAAGCGGGTGTTGAAGCGCGCCGAAAAACTCGGTTTCCAGGTCATGACCGGCATGGAGTACGAGTGGTTCAACTTTCGCGAGACGCCGCAGTCGTGGGCCGCAAAGAAGGGCGTCGGTCCGGAGCCGCTCACGCCCGGCATGTTTGGCTATTCGCTTTTGCGCGTGAACCAGAACCGCGAATTCTTCAACGCGATCATGGACGAAATGCTGGCGTTCGGCGTTCCGATCGAAGGCCTGCACACCGAGACCGGCCCGGGCGTCTACGAGGCGGCCATCACTTTCAGCGAGGCGCTGGAGCAGGCCGATCGCGCCATTCTGTTCAAGACCGGCACCAAGGAAATCGGCGCGCGCTTCGGCATCATGCCCAGCTTCATGGCCAAGTGGAGCGCACAGTACCCGGGCTGCAGCGGCCACATCCACCAAAGCCTGTCGGATGGCAAGACCAACCAGTTCTACGACGCCAAGAGCCCGCGCAAGATGAGCGAGCTCTTCGAGAGCTACGTCGCCGGGCAGGCGGCGTGCCTGATGGAATTCGCGCCGATGTTCTGGCCCACCATCAACAGCTACAAGCGATTGGTCGACGGTTTTTGGGCGCCGGTCAAGCCAACTTGGGGCATCGACAACCGCACCGCGAGTTCCCGCGTCATCGCGGGCGGCGTGAAGTCCACGCGGCTGGAAACACGCTGCCCCGGCGCCGACGTCAACCCCTACCTCGCCATGGCCGCTGTCATCGCGGCCGGCCTCTACGGTGTGGAGAAAGGCCTGAAGCTCACCGCCCCGCCGATCACCGGAACCAACCAGGGCGCGGAGAACATCCCACGCGCACCGCGCTCGCTGATCGAAACGACGCGCCTTTTCCGACAATCGGATATCGCCCGAGACTGGCTCGGCGAT
>JBKJTX010000103.1:0-4314 GCA_046590315.1 Ramlibacter sp.
ACCGGCTTCTGGCCGTCGCACACGTCCGGCAACGCGCGGCCCTTGACCACACTCAACGCGTATTCAAGGTAGGCGCGCTGCGCGTAGGAAGCGAGGTCGAGTTCGGTATCGTCGTCGCCACCGCCGCCCGCACCGTCGAAGGAAATCAGTTCTTGCTCCATGGGGTGCACAACTTCAATTCAAAAAAGTCAAAGGAAGAGAATCAGGCCAGCAGTTCGTCTGTCGACAGCGTGAGGATGCGGCGGTCACTCGGGGCGACGAGTTGCGCGTCCAGACGCGTCGCCATCTTTTGCAGCAAGGCCTTGGGTGGAATGTCCGTGGGCGGCACCGCCGCAAGCACGATGCGAAAGTGCAGGAACTCGGTCGGCGCAGTGGGCAGTGGCTCTTTCATGCCGGCCACCAGGATGCGTGTGGCGATGTTGGCAGAGGCCTCCGCCGGTGAGATGCCTTCGGCGAGGACGCCGATACGCGAATGCGAGAGCCGCGCCGCAACGTCACCATCGCGCAGCGCGTCGCGGATCCGGTTGGCCGCCGCCAGCACCGCCGACTCGGCCACTTCAGGCCCGAATTCGCCGGCGAGCGATTGCAGGTGTTCGATGTGCACCAGCAGCAAAATGCTGGGATGCCCGTAGCGCTTGATGAGGTTGCGCACCGCGCCCACGCGGTCGTAGAAGATGAGGGGCGTTGACAGCCCGGTGAGCGGATCGACCGTCGTGCGTGCGTCCACCCGCAACCGGGTTTCGCTAAAGATACGGTTGCGCCAGCTGGTTGCCAGGAAGACCGCCACAGCCCACAAGGTCAGCATGGCCGCCAGCGGCAGCGCCGGGTCGGGCGCGCTGTCGAGTGAACGCCAGCCAAGCCAGCAGGCACCCGCGCCCAGCGCCAACTGGCCCGGCACCAACCAGCGGGCCCAGGGTTGGCTTTGCGGCCATGCGCGCAGCATGACCACAATCACCACCGCCGCCCAAACGGCGCAACCGGCCAGCAGCAAGTGCCACGCGCCCAGGTAGGTGGCCACCGCGAGCGCGGGAAGCAGACCGACGCTCACGCCCGCCAACCAGCGGCGCGGTTGGCGCAAGGCCCCCGCGTGGTTCACCAAGTCCATGAGGTGCATGCCATCGATGGCAAGCACCATCAGCAGTGTGGCTTCGGCAAGATGCGCATGACCGCCGACCAGCGTCTGCACCGCCACAACAGCCATCATGATTCCGGCGGCATGAATGAGCAGGGCACGTTCGCGGTAGGCGTTGGCAATGATGACGCTCAGGCAGACCACCAATACCTGGGCGCCGGCAAAGGCGCCGAGCATCACCAGGTGCTCGGCTTCGGCGGGCAGTACGCTCACAACACCGTGGCGGCCACCGGCACGGGCGGCACCTGTCCCGGCGGCAGGTTGCCGCGATTCAGCGCGCCGCCGGCCGGCAACTCCATGTGCACGCGGCCGGGCACGTTGCCGCGGGCCAGAGCGGACGGGGGTTTGAGCATCGAATAGAGCTGCATCACCGTCTTCACGTAGTTCTGCGTCTCGGGGTAGTTGGGGATCTTGTTGCCGGCGCGCTGCACGGCGCCTTCTCCGGCGTTGTACGCGGCCAAGGCGAGATCGGGCCGCCCGGGGAAGAGATCGAGCAGGTAGCGCAGGTAGCGCGTGCCGGTTTTGATGTTGGTGCTGGGGTCGGTCAGCTTCTTTTCGACTCGCGCCAGCTTGTCGCTGATGATTCCGTAGCGCTGGGCCGTGGCCGGCATGATCTGCATCAAGCCGACGGCGCCCTTGGGCGAAACGGCCGACGCGTCGAACCCCGACTCGGTGGCGATCAGCGCCTTGAGCAACTCGTAGTCGACGCCGTTGTCGCGGGAAGCGGCGCGCAGGTGGTGCTTCACCTGCTTGTAGCCGGGGGCCACGTCGAAGTAGGCGATCAGCTTGCCGGTCGATGCACTCGGCACGGCCACGGCGCGCGGCGTCCCGATGCCCTTGGCAGTATCGAAATTTTCGCCGCCCCGAAAGAACAGCTCATAGCGCTCGTCGATCTTCTCTGCCGCAAAGTGGGCGACTCCGCGTGTATCCACATAGCCCCATACCTCCGCACGCGCAGCAGGCGCGAACGCAAGCGCGAACGCGACGGCGGCCAGGAGCGAGGGCCACTGTTTCATTCGCGTAGCTCCAGGCCGAGCGAGCGTCGGCCGGTGAACTCCGGGCGCAGCATGGACATGACGATGAGCGAGTCGAAGCCGTCGGCCACCTTCACTGCGTTGCGCAGTACGCCCTCCAAGACGAAGCCCTCGCTGTCGTACAGGGCCTTAGCGCGGCCGTTGCGCGCCTTCACGTCGAGCCAGAAACGATGCGCCGCGAGATTGTCGAAGGCGACCTTCTTGGCCACGCGCAACGCTGCACGCCCGACGCCTGCGCCCTTGGACTGCACCACCATGCGCTTCAATTCGAGCGAATGGTTCGGGCTGCGGCAGCCGATGAGGATCAGGAAGCCCGCCGCGTCCAGGCCTTCGCCGCCTTCGATGATGAAGTGACGAAAGTCGGGAAAGCGGATCGCGGCTTCGTGCTGCGTGCGCTCCCAAGGGGTGATGAAGGCAAGGTTGTCCGGGTCCTGTTCGAGCGAGAGCACGAATTCCAGATCGCTGGTCATCGTCGGGCGCAGCCGAACCCGCGCCGTCGTGCGGTCGGGGGAGCTGGCGGCGAAGTTGGCGACGGTCATCGTGGGTCTTCAGGATCTCAGATGTCGATCTCGACGGCGTCCCCATGCAGTTCCATGAGTTCGCGGCGGGCGGCAGCTTCGCCCTTGCCCATCAGCTTGGTGATGAGGCTCTCGGTTTGCACAAAGTCCAGCTTGCCCAAGTGGATCGGGAGCAGGCGCCGGGTGTCCGGATTGAGTGTCGTCTCCCACAATTGTTCCGCGCTCATTTCGCCCAGGCCCTTGAAACGGCTGATGTTCCAGGCCCCTTCGCGAACCCCCTCCTTGCGCAGCTTGTCCAAGATAGCGGCCAATTCGCCCACGTCAAGGGCATAAGTCTTGGAAGCCGGCTTTTTTCCCCTGGCCGGTGCGTCCACCCGGAAAAGCGGCGGCCGGGCCACGTAAACGTTGCCCGCGTCTATGAGCTTGGGGAAGTGGCGGAAGAACAGCGTGAGCAGCAGCACCTGAATGTGCGAGCCGTCGACGTCGGCGTCGGACAGGATGCAGATCTTGCCGTAGCGCAGGCCCGAAAGATCCGGCGTGTCATTGGGGCCGTGCGGGTCGACGCCGATCGCGACGGCGATGTCATGGATTTCGGTGTTGGCGAAAAGGCGATCGCGCTCGACTTCCCAGGTGTTGAGCACCTTGCCGCGCAGGGGCAAGATGGCTTGGCATTCCTTGTCGCGGCCCATCTTGGCGCTGCCTCCGGCCGAATCACCCTCGACCAAAAACACTTCGTTGTGGCGGATGTCCTTGCTTTCGCAATCGGTGAGCTTGCCCGGCAGCACCGCGACGCCGGAGCCCTTGCGCTTTTCGACCTTCTGGCCAGCCTTCTGACGACTTTGGGCCGCCCTGATCGCCAGTTCGGCGAGCTTCCGGCCATATTCCACGTGCTGGTTGAGCCACAGCTCGAGCGCCGGCCGCACAAAGCTCGACACCAGCCGCACCGCGTCGCGCGAATTCAGGCGCTCCTTGATCTGTCCCTGGAACTGCGGGTCCAGCACCTTGGCGGAGAGCACGTAAGAAGCGCGGGCGAAGACGTCTTCGGGCAGCAACTTCACGCCCTTGGGCAGCAGCGAGTGCAGGTCGACGAAGCTCTTCACTGCGTTAAAGAGGCCGTCGCGCAGCCCGCTGTCGTGCGTGCCGCCGGCTGTGGTGGGGATGAGGTTGACATAGCTCTCGCGCACCGGCTGGCCATCTTCGGTAAAGGCGACGCACCAGAGCGCGCCCTCGCCTTCGGCAAAGTTGTCGTTGTTCTGGGCGAAGCCTTCGCCTTCAAACAGCGGGATCACCGGGTCGGCGGTGAGCGTCTGCATCAGGTAGTCGCGCAGGCCGCCCTTGTACTGCCAGCTCTGGTTGTCCTTGGTCTTCTCGTTGACGAGCGACACCGTCACGCCCGGCATCAGCACGGCCTTGCTGCGCAGCAGGTGGGCCAACTCGGCCATCGGCAGCTGGGCGGTTTCGAAATATTTGGGGTCGATCCACACCCGCACGGTGGTGCCTTGCCGGCGGTCGCCCTCCTGAAGCTTGCGCAACTGGAGCTTCTCGATCACGTCGCCGCCGGAGAACACGATGCGGGCGACCTGTCCCTCCCGGTGGGTGGTGACTTCGAGCCGCTTGGCCAGCGCATTGG